>JAAYEB010000067.1 GCA_012728995.1 Fibrobacter sp.
CAAGTACAACCTTATCCGGAGCCAGGGTATTAAGAGCAAAACCAATTGCTCTTGCCAGCATATCACAGACAGTTTCATGCATCTTCCAGCCAACCGGGTCCGGATTATCAATTTCAACGAAATTCTTATAAAGCGATTTTGCTCCCAGATCTTCCGGATTCGAGTTAACATATTCAACAAAAGGAGTATTGTCTGAAGCCATCTCTTTGGCAACTTTTCGGGCAACGTTAACGATACCTTTTCCTGAAGCGTACTGCTCTACACATCCAGACTGACCACACTTGCATGGAAAACCATTTGTTTCAACAACAATATGCCCCAGTTCACCAGCCATGCCATGGGTTCCTTTATACAGCTTATTATCAATTACAATTCCCCCGCCAATACCTGTACCAAGGGCAAAACAGACCATGTTCGATACCCCCTGTCCTGCCCCATATTTCCATTCTGCGTAAGCAGTTACCGTTACATCATTGGCAGCAACAGCTTTAAGTCCGAACTTTTCTTCAACTGGTGCATATAATTGGGTTCCCTTCCATCCAGGAAGGTTTTCTGCACCACCTGTTACGGTCCCATCCTGATCTACAAAGCCCGGTGTTCCAATCCCGACTCCAATTATATTTTTTTTGGAACCCTCTTTTTGAATAAGGGAATCAATCATTGTAAGAATACTCTCAAGAACATGGTCCCCGCCTTTTTCCGCGTTTGTACGAATACGGGTTAAATGACGGCTTTCACCTGATTCATTGATTATCACACCTTTAAGATTTGTTCCACCCAAATCAATACCAATAGCCAGTTGTTCCATAAAAGCCTCTTGTAACTGTTATTAAATGGATTAATTAAGCCCTGTTTGTAATTGGTCTGCCTGGAGAAAGATCTTTCTTCTATTTTTCTTCGACCTCTCCCCCTGGCCCCCTCTCCCACGGTATGGGGAAAACCCTCATTTTATCAGGAAAAAAATGTTTCTTCTCTCTTTCCTTGTAACGGGAAAAATAGTCGCATAAAACTTACAAAGAAAATAAGTTTGTGCACATGCTTCCCTTAGGTATTTTTGACTGATGACCCCGAATATAAGATTTATTATCGATTCTTCGCATGATGGCGCATTTAATATGGCTGCCGATCAATATCTGTTACGTCAATCTGTTTCTGAAAACCAGATCATCATTCGCTTTTATACCTGGAGTGTGCCGACAATAACTATCGGATATATGCAGAAACCGGCCCTGGTTCTTGATACATATAAAATGGTTCAGGAAAGTGTTGGGTGGGTCAGAAGGCCAACGGGTGGGCGGGCAGTTATGCATTATGAGGACCTTACTTACAGTTGCATGTTTCCAAAATCCTTAAAATTCATGGGTTCAACTGTAAGGGAAAGTTACAATCTGATTACAAAGTGTCTTCTCAGGGGTTTGGGTTATGCCGGTATTTCCTGCGAGGCTCACGATTCGTATGATCAGTTGCTGGAAGTAAAACGGGAGGTAAAACTTCCATGTTTTTTGGCTCCTAATCGGGATGAAGTCATGGTTAACGGCAAGAAACTGATCGGTTCTGCTCAGCGGCGAGTTACCGATTCCATACTGCAGCATGGATCAATGCCTTTAACGGATTATTACAGAAAACTTCCGCATTTTTTAAAGTTATCCCAAAAGGAACAGATTTCACAGAGTGATCTCCTGAAGAAAAAAAGTATCTGTATTCGGGAATTAGACAAGACTCTTGATATAGATACACTTGTAGAATCACTTAAAAAGGGATTTGCAGATATTTTTAATCTGGATTGTACCGACCAAAAGTTCACCAACGACGAATTACAAACCATTGAAAAAGAATCTAAATCCGAAGGTTTTATTAAGCGGTGGCTTGAATAGTATTATTAAAAGCCATTTTTTTAATAAAAATGATTATCATGTTCACTGAAAGCACTATATGCTTTTATAAGATTTTCATGTTCGCCGGGCGCACACGCCCCCCGCGATAGCCAAAAAAATTCGAAATATTAAAACCGAAATTCGAAACAGGAATAGAACAATAAATTGATATTGGGGGCGTGTGGAAACCTGTGCATAGTTCAGATTACAGGAAAATTGAAAATCAAAAAGAACGGTTTTTTCTACCTTAAAGGGTTTATATGCCTTTGTTGGAGGCTTTATTCCTTACGTTAAAACGGTTTTTGACTACGTTGGAGGCTTTATTCCTTACGTTAAAACGGTTTTTGACTACGTTGGAGGGGTTTACACCCTACGTTAAATCGGTTTTTAGCCACCTTAAAAGGGTTTATACCCTGCGTTAAAGGCTTCATTCCTTGCGTTAAAACGGTTTTTGGCTACGTTAGAGGGTGTAAGCTTTACGTTAAAATGATTTTTTCCTGCGTTGGAGGGCTTATACACAACGTTAGAATGCTTTGATCCACTGCCTACTGATTTTCTCAATTCACCAAGGATTCGGATTGCGGGTTCACCCGGAGTTAAATGCTCGGCTGCACCGGTGCTCACGGCTGGTACAAATAGAGGCTATAATAATCAAGTCCCGACTTTGTCTTCAAACGTCGGGGCTTATGCGCCCGGCGTACATGATATCTACATCTTTATGTATTATCCTTATCTAAATATCAGCACTATTTTGCATAGCTTGCAAATAGGTTTTGAATTAAAAAAGTTTAATTGGTATTTTCAATAGGATTATCTCTTTTTGAATCATAACCTGGAGTTTAAATGGTGAAAAAGCATCTCAGCATTCTACTTTTGTCTCTTGCAGCGACAATATTTTTTTTCGGCTGCGGTTCATCAGATAACAAAAACAGTTTAATGGCTTCCGGGCTGGATTATGAAGCCCTGATGAAACAGGCTGAAGCTTTTGTCCCCCAAATCGGAAAACATGGCGGAGAACTGATATTATCGACTTTTTCTGATCCCAAATCATTCAACCCGATTACTTC
>JAAYEB010000068.1 GCA_012728995.1 Fibrobacter sp.
AATTTTTAAAAACAGCTTTAAGGAAATCGGCTGGTATCCTGTATATAAAACTGTAAACAGCAGGCTTGACGATCTGTTTCCTGATAATTTTCATGCTCTTCACTGGCATGGTGAAACTTTTGATATTCCTGAACACGCTCAACTCTTAGCATCCAGTAAAGCTTGTAGAAATCAGGCATTTGTTTACAATAATAATATTTATGGCTTTCAGTTTCATCTGGAAACAACACCGGAATCCATAAGCAACCTTATTATGAACTGTAAAAATGAACTGGTTGATGGAAAGTTTATTCAGAAAGAAAAAGAGCTGATTATTTATACCAAAAAATATTATGAAAAAACCAATGAAATTCTGGAACAAATACTGGACAGAATTAATGAGAGAATATCCGACATAAAGGAGATCCAGGTATGAAAGCAATAGTTATCTACAAGTCTTTGTCAGGCTTTACCAGAAAGTATGCGCAATGGATATCGCAAGAGCTGAAATCAGACCTCACAGATGTCAAAAATCTTGACAGCAACTTTTTTGAAAAATACGACACAATTATTTTTGGTGGCAGCCTTCATGCTTCAGGTATTACCGGATTAAAAAACATAACAGACCGCATGGATAAGCTTGAAGGAAAAAACATTGTTGTTTTTGCAGTAGGCGCATCTCCATCAGGAAAAAAAATTGCAAGTGAGATCATAAATAAAAATTTTAATGCGCAACAGCAAAACCGGATTGAATTTTTCTATTTACGCGGTGGATTCAATTTCCAGAAACTTGATCTGGTTCATAAAATAGTCATGACCTTGTTTAAATGGAAACTGCTTTTATCAAAAAACAAAACACCCGAAATAAGGGGAATGCTTGAATCTTATAAAAAACCTGCAGATTTCACGAAAAAAGAAAATATCAGTGAACTGGTAAATTATGTAAAAAGCCTTAATAAAGGTTGATCTGATCTCCGAAACATCCATGAAGGACAGATATGTTTTATCTGTCCTTCATAAAACATATCAGTTTAGGGTATTATGCCTTAAAAATGATTCTTTTCTGTTGATGGAAACAGTACATAACACAATAAAGCTGCTCAAAAAGAACAGCCCCGTTGCAGGCTCCGGTACATTAACCTTACCTTCACTTAAAGTCACAGGTAATTGATCTCCAAAAGCATCAGATATAATTACATCAGAAAATGAAAATATGCCTGTACCACTGTCTTTTGCCTTGAATGTTATTGTTGCAAGCGTTACATTTTCCAGTGATTGAGGAAATTCGTATTGAAATGAAAAACCAAAACAATTTACTTTACCTAAGCTGCTTTCATCCAGATTATAATAAGCATCACTTCCAAGAACATCAGAAAATTCACACGAAAGATAATCCACAATCTCTTGATCATAAATAAAATTAAAGTCAAAACCGCCAATGTTTTCATCTTCTTTCAAATCGGATATAACAATATCAAGATTAAATATTTCATTTACAGAAACATCCTTTTCACGTGGATCAATTTGTATAAATGCTGCAAAAGATCTTACAGATAAGATTAATATCAAGATTAATCCTGCACTGGTAATCATTTTATGATCGCGATTATTCATGTTATTTCCTTTCATTTTATTTTTTTAAACATTATTCACTATTTATCGGTTTTGTAACAATACAAGCTTTCTGACATCAAGAACAGTAATTTTTCCATCATTATCAAGATCAGCAGTTGGTTTAACCTGAGCCGGCTTATTTCTTAATGAAACAACGATATCTATGTCATTACGATCAACAATGCCATCACCATCCTGATCTCCATCAGTAGATTGCGCGACCGCAAATTCTCCACCATGATTGAGTACTGCCCAAACGGTTTTTGTCTGCGGATCAATTCCATAAGAACCGGGTCCAAATTCCTCTTTGTATTTTCCAATAATAAATTTCTGTGTAATTTCTGAATTTATGTCAGATGGTTTAATCCAGTTTCCATTACTATCTTTGGTAACCAGAGATAAAGGTCCTGTAAGTTCGCCATTATATGAAAGCTCAAGTGTAAACCAGTCCCCTTTTTCATTGCCGATTTCATTATTTATACCCCATAAAGACAATATATCGCTTTTCAAGTTACCAGACTCACTACTTCCTTTACGCCATCCGGTACAAATAGTCTGAACACATTCGCGGCCATCATACAATATGGCTGATTTTTCATTAACTCCATCAATTATCCTCATTCGGGTTTTTTCAGATCCTTCATTCAAACAGGTATCCGAAATACCAGTCAGTGATTCCTTTGGGTTTACAACATATTTTTTCCCATTCAGACTGTATCCATAAGTTTCACGTTTTTGAAATGAAAGTTGAGGTGTTTCTCTCAAACTGCAGTTAACAGTCTCATCCCATGTTCCTCCACAACCATTCAAGGAAGAATAAAAATCTACCGTTACATATGGACCGTCTATCGTAAAAATGTAATATCCGACAGTGTACAACTCCTGTGAAACAGGCAATTCACGTAAAGGATTATTAAAAGATTGGTCGATTGATGGAACTCTTGGCGTATAAAACTTGTAACTGTTTGAAGAACATATAAGCTGCTCTATCTTAAAATTCATATCAGGACTGGCAATTATTGAACGGTGATGCAGATGATCGTGACCACAGAGATAATATTGAACTCTGTTTTGATCAAATGCTTTGATTAATGCATTCTGGGTTTCGATTCTGCTTGCAGGTGAAGAACCGAAAAGACAATCCATATGATTTTGCCCTATAAGGTTTTTGTGAGATAAGATAAAAGCATGAGTATTTGGAGCACGATTTGCAAGAACAGAAGTAACCCATGATACCTGATCAACAATATTATTGCTATGATTGGTACCGCTGTTATCCTTACGGGTAAACTGGTCCAACAATACGAACCGCGCATTATTATAATCAAAAGAATAGCTGAGGCATTCCAGCTCATAAGACGGAAATTCAAAATTAGTAGCTCCGAAAGTATTCATAGTTCCACATGTCTGAGGAAAAACATTCGACATATAATTAGCAGCATTTGAACCTGGTTCATGGTTACCTCTTAAAGGAAAAAATCCAATTCCTGCATCAATCAACTCCTGTGCAGCTTCAGCACGCGTGTCAAAAGCAGCTGCACTATAGACATCTACCAGATCACCAACCTGAAATACCATTTTTACTCCATGCGAAATAAACTCCCCGTTTATCTGCTTAATAATTCCTACTGCAACAGTATTTGGATTTTCACCATCAACATTGCCCCTCCACTGGGTATCCCCCATTAATCCGAATTTCCAGGGCTCGGACCAGCTTACATTTATTAACAGTAAAACAACCAAACCGAAGTTAACAGTTTTGGTGCACTTTATTTTTTTCATTACAACCTCCTTGAATAAATTGAGTGTGTATTGATTAATCTGATACAAAAAGATTTAATAAAAATCTTTTCAGGTTTCCGATGTTTTTTAAAATTAAAATATCCATTTTATGTTAGAGTTGATAAAGGTATCTGTTATTTGTTTGTTAATTTAAAAACTAGACAGAAAACAGAGCCGATTCGAATTGTTTTCGAATGACATAATTGCATTTAATCTGAACAATCCTGTTCTTGACTACCTGTACTTAATTCGTAATTTCATGATTTTTTATGGGGACGGTATTGTTGCAAATGTCATTTTTTCCGGGTAGATCTCGGAATAAGCCCTGCTACAGTTATCTATTACCTAAATGGAGACGATTTCTTAACGCGATCTGCTTGGCGTGCATTTGCATAAAGTAATAGACACTGAACGCTTAAAATGCAGTCATGGGGATAGCGACAACGACAATGATTGCAGTTTTTTTTCTTCATTCACCATTCTTCATTCACCATTCTTCATTCACCATTCTTCATTCACCATTCATAACATATGTTCAATTTTCTAAATCAGCCCGTATAAAAAAGCAAGGTTTTAAGGAAAACCCGGTTGAACCTTTTCTTCAAACGTGTACACTAATTATGTGCATTTTGTAGTCTGCTTAAATAATACCCCAGGTTCATTTATCGTACATTCTAAAACTTATTCAAAAGATTTTTTGCATTTTTCTATTTTCGAAAAATTTTGCGTAACTGTTAAAAATCAGATCTGATTTCTTTTAAATGGGGGAATAATGATTAAAACTATTTTCGTGATCCTGAGTTTTACCCTGCTTATAGCTGCAGCTCCAATAGATGATATCGGACCTTTACAGGTAAATGGTAATCAGATTGTGGGCTCTGATGGGAATCCAGCACAACTTATGGGTATGAGCTTCTACCATGGCCAGCATAAAGCCGGTCGGGATTTTGTCAAAGGTTCTGTAGTTGAGGACCTGGCAAAAAACTGGCGTTGTTCTGTAGTGAGAATCCCAATGATGTACAGGAGTGAATGGGGAGAGGGTGGCGGAAAAGGATACGATCAAGATCCTGTTAATTCTGTGAAAATGGTGGATACAATCATACAGGCAGCAATTGATCTTGGAATTTATGTTGTTGTAGACTGGCATGAAGTTGCCCCTGTTGGTAATCAGGAAAAAGCCATTGAATTTTTTACCGATATTGCTCAGCGATGGGGATCTTATCCAAACATTATTTATGAAGTGTTCAATGAGCCAACTCAATCATCATGGGATCAGATTAAATCTTATGCACTACCTGTTATTAACGCCATTCGCCAGCATGATACAAACAACCTGATTGTCGTTGGTACAGGAGATTGGTGTCAGAAGGTTATGGAACCGGCAAATGATCCAATTAAAAATCAAAACAATATAGCTTATTCTCTACATTTTTATGCATCAGATAGTTGGCACCAGGATTTTAGGGCCCGGGCCGACTCTGCCATGGATAAAGGTATAGCACTTTTTGTAACGGAATGGGGAAACTCGGAAGCATCCGGAGGCGGCAATCTCAATCAGGGTTACATGGATACGTTCATGAACTGGATGCTGGATAAAAAGCTCTGCTGGTGTAACTGGTCACTTTCCGATATACCCGAAAGCTCAGCGGCATTACGCAACGGATCGTGGAATTCCGAGGGACTTATAACGCATGTTGTTTCAACTGACGGCAACTGGTCTGATTCCGACTTGAGTCAATCGGGACTTTTTGTGCGAAATGTGTTGCTGAACAACAGGCCTGCTTATACACCTGTTAAAGGGGTATCCGTTTTTTTCAATACAAAACCCCAATCCGGACATGACATTTTTGCAGTCTATAACTCCGGAACGATCGAACTAAGAACCAATTCAGAAAAATGGACTCGCGCAGAACTCATCGGTATTGATGGATCAGTATTTGATTCAAAAGAAATAAACTATAATGGTTCCAGAATTAGTTTCTCGATAAAACGACACGCAAACAGTTTTTCATTATTAAGACTCAAAGATTCTTATGGAAGAAGTCGGATTGTGAAAATTTTACCAAGATTTTAATTAAAACCCTGCAGGCATCTTGTTACATTCAGAAAAATACTACAACTATTTAGTTTCTGTTCAAAATGACAAAATGATAAAAAAAAGGGAATTTCCTAATGTATTTTATAGTCGACAAAAAAAAACAAAAACAAGAAACAGGGTTGGAAATCAATCATTTTCTCATAGGGAATTCCTTTTTCAGAGCTGGTGTAGAAGGAACGATTTCTGTCTTAAAACGGGCATTTGGACTAAGAAGATGCCTTTATAAAGGATTTAAGAGTTTCGAGGCGTTTGTAGGATGTATGGTGTTCTGCCATAATGTAGTGTTACTGTCGCGATTGTGACGTAACTCATTCTTCCGAAAGTCTGTTTTTATCGTAAGTCAGGAAGACCAGAGGAAAGGTGTATCCAAAAACAAGGTTAAAGAGTTGATTTATGCAGTTTATAACGAAATTTTCATTAGAAAAATGAATCGATGGGGTAAATAGTATGACTATTATTAGTCAAGGTTATAAAATCGACCTATTCTGAACAAAAACTATTTACATAATTTCATTTTAAATCAAACTGGAATCTTTAATAAAATCCACCAAGATGTGAACCTCCCTTATTCAATGCGTTTCACAATTTTGAAAAATTTCATTTCCCTTCGAATTAAAAAAGTGGCTTTATAGGAGAATTTGTGGGTAAAAATATATAAAGAAGTAAGCATGTGGATTTTCAAATAGTAGATTCTTTTTAGCAGAAAGTTTCTATAATTGAAAGGACCACATGCTACTCAAGACAATACTAAATCGCGTACACCAGATCAAGGGATTTGTTTATACAGATGTTAAATTTGAGGAGTTTCCATCATTAACGATTACAGTTAAAATAGAATCACGTAAAAACGGAAAAGGCCGATGCTCTCTTTGTGGTGCTCGATGTCCCGGATACGATAGATTACCAGAAAGAAGATTTGAATTTATTCCGTTGTGGAATATTCCGGTATTATTACTCTGCAGACTTCGAAGGGTATCTTGTAGTGAGCACGGAGTTGTGGTTGAGCAGATTCCCTGGGCTAAAGGAAAAGAACAAACGACTACAGCATTCCAGATCTTCCTTTCACAATGGGCGAAGTTATTAAGCTGGAAGGAAGTTGCGTTACGGTTCAGGACATCGTGGGATACGGTATGTCTTTCTTTAAAGCGGGTTGTCGAGTACGGTCTTGAACATCGAGATCTATCGAATATTGAGTCAATAGGCGTAGATGAAATAGCAATCGGCAAGGGACATGATTACGTAACAATGGTGTATCAAATAGATGATGCTACCAAAAGGTTGTTGTGGATAGGTAAAGATCGCAAAGTAAAAACTCTTTTACGGTTCTTCATGGATTTTGGAAAAGAACGGACAAAATCAATAAAATTTGTTTGCAGTGATATGTGGAGACCGTATTTGAAAGTAATTGCTAAAAAGATACCGACTGCTTTAAACATTCTGGACAGGTTTCATATTATGAAAAAGTTCAATGATGCGTTGGATAAGATTCGTAGTGGTGAAGCAGGTAAGCTCAGACAAGATGGCAAAGAACCAGTACTGACCAAAACAAGATGGCTCCTGTTAAAAAGACCTCAGAATCTGACATGCAAGCAAAAGGGGCATTTAAAGAAATTGTTACAATACAACCTGAAGTCTGTAAGGGCATATCTTTTAAGGGAAGATTTTCAGCATTTCTGGAGCGTATACATCATCAACATGGGCATCAAAATTCCTGGATGAATGGATCAGAAGAACAATGCTTTCGCGTATAGAACCATTTAAAAAAGTTGCAAAAATGCTTAAGAAACATAAGCCACTTATAATGAACTGGTTTATTGTAAAAGGTAAACTTTCTTCCGGAATAGTTGAAGCATTAAACAACAATGCAAAAGTCACTATCAGAAAATCATATGGTTTTCGTCAATATGAAACGTTGAAATATGCCTTATATCACAAACTTGGAAATCTTCCGTTACCGGAATGTACCCACAAATTTTTCTGACGAGGCATATTATTTTTCTTTTGTTAGATGTAGCAACAATTATATTAACATAATTGAAGCGATTTATTTAATCAGTTTTTTTAGTTTAGTAAATATTTTATTCTTAAAAGATTATGAATAGTCATTTATATAATATTATTATCAAAATCAATATTATATGCTTGACATTAAATGCAGCAATAGTTTTACTAAGTCTTTGATTTAAAATATTTTTGCAAAATCATAAGGATATTATGTTCTTAACAAACAAATTATCAAGCAAAACGATATCAGGTAGAAAGCAGCTTAAAATAAAATACTTTTAAACGTACTAACCATAAGAACGAATGGAAACTGTAATTGATAATTTTTGACTTTTTCAAGACTTTTTACAATAGTGATCGATAGCATTTCAGCCATCAGCTACATGAGCCCTAAAAAGTTCAAACAGTCGCTGTGCTTACACCGACATCATATTACAAAGATGTGTTCATAATGAAAGGAAATATCAACATGATAAAAAAACAGAAATAATTCTTCGTGAATAAAAGGAATTCACGATATTGGCAATGACACCTTATAAATAGGAGAGTTACATTATGAGACATGTTATTAGATTTAGTTGTGTAGCGTTTATCGCATCATTTTTATTTTGGGGTTGTAATAATGATCCCAATCCAATTAGCCAAAACACAAAAACAGATAGGCTAAACTTCGTATCTCAGCAGGAATTTTTTGACACTTATTCGTCTCTCTCTAATATGAGTAGAGAGGAGTTAGATGTCTGGGAACAAAAGAACCATCATTCTTCTTTACTTAATTCAGATGACCAATCATTATTAGCCTATTCAGATGCATTCAGAACTGTTTTAAATACAAATTCCGAGTTCGAAATAGGTGACTCTATTATTTGGTTCTACTTAGGAAACCTTTATGCTGTGTCAAAACACGAAGAAAAGAAATTGTTAGAAATACAACACAACCCAGAGGCGTTTGAGGCTGTGGGTTGTGTTGAGATTCATTTAGTTACACCAAATAATGAGGATGCGTTGAATAAGGTTAATTTAGGTTTTTCTGGTTTGGATGCTCGAAATCAATATCAATTCACTCAACAATCTTATCATCCTTGTAATGGAACATGGAAGCAGCTTGTAGGAAGACGAAAGTACGTACATGAGATTTATGCTCAATCGGTTGCGATAAAACTGATGGATAATATAACTCAAATTAATAGCCAACTGTACCTTAGAATAAAATTGGAATTCCGAAACAGTAAAGGAAAGTGGCGTGCTGCTGGGGAACATCGTAATATCGACATTAACGTTTCCGGTTCAGCTCAATTAACAAGTTGTAGTTCAAAAGCGATTAGTCTTAATGCCAGTTTTAATTGTTCAGGAGATCAAACTATTTATTTGTCAAGTAATTCATTTCTTTGGCCATCGGATATTACTTCAGCTAAGGGAGTTACAAATTGGAAAGTTTCTTTGAATGGTACTATCTACCAACATGTCAGAGGTGATAATAATTCTAATGCTTGGGTTAATTCAGGAGTACTTTGGTAGATTCATACATATTAATTATAAAATAGGGAGCCTTTCAACAAAGTAATTAGTCGAAAGGCTCCGGTTTTAATATACTGAAAACTAATTTTTATGTAATCGCCCACCCAAGCCATACTTTTTATGATGCCAGCATATTTAGAGGTATAAATAACCGAAAGTGTTTTCTGTGATTTTAGTAAATGTATGGGTGGAGGAGCTACCTTTCAGGGATTTTCATATCCGGAATATCGAGCACCATAAATGAAAAATCGTTCTTTTCCGTTTTTTTACATGATTTTATCTTAACTATAATGAATAATAATGGGAATTACTAAAATTTTACATTTGTTCAAATAAATCCCTTGATCTGATGTATGCGATTTAGTATTGTCTTGATTAGCATTTGGTCTAATTAAAGAAAATTCTCCATTATCATCCCATGGAAATGTAGCGAATATTGCTCGATAGAGGCATTTTTTGACAAATTACTATAGCCATAAGTAAGTTTTTTATACATCGAATTAAAAATCGCCTTATTTTATAGGCCTTTGCTATGGGATGGTAGTGAAAATTCTCTATAAAAAAAAATTACTATTTGATTGTCCACATGCTTTTTTTATAACTTTTCCCAACAGATTTTCCTATAGATCTATTAAAAAGACTTGTTGTAGGTTTTAAAAATTATATTCTGTTAAAAAATATCTAACCAGGGATAATAATTTAATCCTTAAACTGATATCATACTAACTACAAGAATCATCTTACTTTATTTGCAGATATAATTATGACTGAGTATACCAATAAAAAATATTTAAAAGTCCTTCACCTTGATGATTCTTCCTGCTGGAGAGGCGGGCAGCAACAAACAATTTACCTTTTCAAAGGTATGCTGAAACGAAAATTTGATACCCTTTTGATTTGTCAGCCTGATTCAGAATACATAAAAATTTGCGATAACGAAAATCTTCCCTGCCAGACACTATCTATACGTGGAGAATGGGATCTTTTTGCCGGATATAAAATTGGTCGGATATGTAAAAATGGTGGTTTTAATATTATCCATGCTCATTCTGCACATGCCCTTTCAACGGCTATTCAGGCTAAAATTTTTTATAGATCTGTAAAAGTCATTGCTTCCAGACGGGTTGATTTCAGCATTCGGAAAAATCCATTCAGTATCCATAAATACAACAACCGTTTTGTTAATAAAATCATCTGTATTTCCGAAAAAATCAGAAAAGTAATGTTAAATGATGGAATTGATGAACATAAACTTATCACTATTCACGACGGTATTGATATAAGAAAATTTGATCATATAAAACCTCCTCAGTTTTTCAGAAAAAACTGGCAGATCCCCCAAAACCATATTTTAGTCGGTACCGTGGCAGCTATAACAGGAGAAAAGGACTATCCGAATCTTCTGAAAGCAGCAAAAATTGTAATCGACAGACTCCCAAATGTTACCTTTATGGCAGCAGGCAATGGTAAAGATGAAAATTCCATAAAAATTATGGCAAAACAGTTAAATCTTGAAAATCGATTTATCTTTACCGGATTCCAAAAAAACATAGGTGATTTTTTAAAAAGCTTCGACATTTTTGTACTGGCGTCAAAAAAGGAAGGTTTAGGCACATCGGTACTTGATGCCCTGGCAGCAGGACTACCTGTTATAGGAACAGAAACCGGTGGTATCCCGGAAATGATAACTCATAACGAAAACGGAATGCTTGTCAAACCTCAAAACCCGCAAGCTCTTGCAGATACAATAATTGAACTTGCAAAAGATAAGGCCAAAAGGGAAATGTTGATAAAAAAGGGAATAATTTCTGTAGAAAGATTCAGTATAAACAATACAATCGAAAAAACCATTGCTCTCTATGAATCAATATAAAAATATACTTATAATACAAACTGCGTTTCTTGGTGATGTAATCCTGATTACACCTCTGATACGTGCGGTTCGTAAATTATTTCCTGAATCTAAAATTGACGTTTTAATTCTACCTCAAAACGAATCCATTTTTAAAAACAACCCGCATCTGAACAGGATAATCTTTTTCAATAAACGCAAAAACAAACTCAAATCATTTCTTGGTACAGTAATCAAAATTCGTAAAAATCAGTACGATCTCGCAATATCACCTCACAGCTCAACGACATCGGCATTTCTTATGCTCCTGGGTGGAATTAAGGAACGTCTGGGTTTTGACCGGTGGCATGCATCAAACTACCTCACTCTGAAAGTACCTCATTTAAAAGGTGTCCATAAAACTGAAAAAAACCTTCACCTCCTCAGCACTTTCACTGATATCAAATTTGACACACGAACAGAACTTTTCCCGGATAAAGAAAAAACTGAATATTTCAAAAACAAGCTATCCAGTTTTGCAAAAAACGGAAAGTCTGTTATAGCTATAGCACCCGGTTCTGTCTGGTATACCAAAAGGTGGCCCCTTGAAAAGTATACAGAGCTTTCAGGATTACTTAAAGATGCAGGATACAATCTAATCTTTACAGGAGCTCCAGACGAAAAAAGCATATGTTCGGAGATTATTAACAAGGCTCATTTAAACTGTCTGAATTTTGCAGGTGAAACATCACCAATTGATTCAGCAGCCCTCATAAGCTGCTGTGACCTTCTTATATGTAATGACAGTGGAGCAATGCATATTGCCAATGCTGTCCAAACTGATGTAATTGCCTTTTTTGGTCCTACAGTAAAAAAAATTGGCTACTATCCATATCGTAAAAATGATACAGTCATGGAAACAGATCTGGAGTGCAGACCATGCGGAGGTCATGGCAGCAACTCATGCCCCCTGGGACACCATCGCTGCATGAAAGATATACAGGTTCAATCGGTTTTCGATACTATAGAGAACAGGTTCAAATCTCAATAAATAAAATGGCCCCTATTACAAATGATCCCATTTTTCACCTGAATGCAAACGATTAATTTACGATGAAACCTTTTATTAAAATTCGAAACATAACCAAAGAAAAATCTTAAGACAAATTAAAACAATGCCTGCCAGAAACACTGTCAGGAGTTTTTTATGACTGCAATACCTCAGAATATCATCCTGATTAAGAGTTTTTGATAATCTGGTAAGGCATGCGCCATTTATTAGCAACTGCTACGCTTACGGTATTGTTCGTCAGAATGCGGGCAGTATTGCCTTCGAAAATCAAGTGCTGGCCAAAAGCGTATTAAATTAGAGATTAAGCTATTCAGTATAGTATTACTCTTAATTTCACAATTCATAATCGAGATACAGCTTTCCACACGCCCCCAAACCGAAAGTTACAAAGTTGCAATACGCTATCGCGGGGGTCGTGTGCGCTCGGCGAACATGAAAATCATTAATCATCCCATAGAAAAGTAGCGAATATTGCAATAAAAATATGATATGAATCTGGTAAGGCATGAGCCATTTATTAGCAACTGCTACGCTTACGGTATTGTACGTCAGAATGCAGGCAGTGTTGCCTTCGAAAATCAAGTGCTGGCCAAACTCTTTTTAATTAGACATATTTTCCGAATAATCATATAATTCATAGTTTAAAACAGCTAAAGATCAAGTTAGTCAGTATAGTATTACTCTTAATTTCATAATTCACAATTCACTATTAATAATATCAGCGCATCTTTTTCCGTGACCAACATCAACATCATCAAACATTATTCTGTTATAATATTCACGACTTTCTTTTTTTAAATTTTTCTGTTTTTCATAACTGTTTATTGCATCACGAATGTCATCAAATGATTCCACCTGAATCGATATGTCACAAATAAGGTTTTTGATATCATCAGTCAGTCTTTTTGATTCAGATTCAACCCTGAATGTTATTATTGGTTTATCCAGGGCACAGTATTCTGCTATAATGGAACTTGTATCACTTATTAAAAAATCTGATGCGTTCATGTATACAGGGAGATTTTTCTGGTCAACTATTGTTATATCTTTGTTTGATTTCAGTAATTGTAAGTACTTTTTTTCCATTTTTGGATGAACAGTAACTGCAATTTCATACTCTTTTGCAAGCTCTTTAATCCGGTATATCCACTTATGAATTGCACTCATCCCCGATCCACTCCACGTTGCACTGAAAAGAAGCAGTTTCCTGTTTTTATTTGCCAATTTTATTTTTATCTTTTCAGCCTGTTTCAACACCTCTTCACTTTTTAATATATCGAGCCCGGGATATCCTCCCGATTGACCGACAGTGATTCCTTTTTTTAAGGCAATCCGGTTCTCGGCTTCTGATGTAAACAGATACAGATCAAAGGCATTGTATTTAACTGATGATATAAAATCCTTGAAATGATAAGGGCCATGCCGGATGCCAATTTTTTTTATCTCTTTTATCGGGAATTTATGAAGTGCATGCCTTGCCATTAATACGGTTTGTCCCCAAAGAGGCCAGCATTGCGATTCAATCCCATATTTTCTTAACTCATTTTTTATCCTTCTGTTTTTTACACAGATCAGATACGGCATTTTCAAATGCGGCAATACACTCTCAAAAACCTTGTAATCCTGGTATGAATCCAGGTATATAAGAAATTGATGAAGCTTGTTTAGATGTTTTTTGATTTTCCATACTATCAGGTATGGAATTTTTATTATAATACCGCTAAAAACCATTTTATTTCACAACTTCAACCGGAAGTCTGCTCCACTCTCCCGATTTCTTTTCAACAGGCAACTTGATCCACTTCCCCATTTCATTTTCAAATTCAGGCGGATAGAAACGGGAAAGACCACCAGCATGAAAAAAAGTAAGTTCACCAAAACAGATTTTATTATTAACAATATAGAAATCGGTTCTGACATGAGGAAAATCCTGTGACAAAACCCTGCTCAGTTCGATCATTTCTTCAAGTTGACCCGGCTTTTTTATTTTGATCTCCGGATTGTTTGAATTCAGTTTTTTACTTATCTGAATATCCAGAAAATTCCAGTTCAGATCGTAAAAATTCCTCTTGTGTTTGTCTTCTCTATCAATATCAACACATATAAGTTTCGGTACCCCGCCAAAACAAAATATTTTATAATCTTTTGGAAGATTACCCGATTTATCTGATAATAATTTTTCACAAACTATTCTTGG
>JAAYEB010000069.1 GCA_012728995.1 Fibrobacter sp.
CATTTTTCGGTCCGGTAAGAATCGCATTCGGACAATTGTTAAATAATTTAAACCAATTTGGTCTAAAATCTGAAAGTCAGGTATATTTCTCTGCAGGACATGATTTCTAAAATTATATTGCTGTACCTGGAGAATTAAGATAAAATCAACAGATACCATTCTGTCAGTACCAAAATAGATAACAGAAAACTGTAAATTTATGCGCATTAATATCGCAATAAAACTTTATATTGGCTTTCTGGTCGTAATTTGTCTGAACACATTCTTTTTCTCTATTGTTTCCAGAATGGATTACGTTAATACTATTACCAGAATCCTGAAAAGACAAAATGAAGTGAAAAATTATTTATTAAGATTAAAAACTCTCCACAGGGTTCAGGGACCAAGTGTTATCAGTTTTGAAAGGGTCGGCAGATCTGAATCAGCAGATAATTTCAGAGAAGTTAATAAAAAAATAGTAAACCTTTTTGATACAATTCAGTTAAAAATTGATTCCATAGAGGAACTCGAAACTCTATTAATCACTGGAAAACATAATCTTCAATTTCAGCATTCATCAGACACTCTGAATAAAGCAATTAATGATATAAGCCTCCATAACAGTCTTTATTCCAACATGTTTGATAGTATAGTCCATGCAAAATTCAGCTATGTTCCCGCGAAAAAGAAAAATGTCTGGCATGATGTACTTAATAATGCAGACAAAAATCTCACTTCAATTTTAGATTCTACAGAAATCTTTATTGATAATCAGGCAAATATAAGAATTAAAGAGATAGAAAACAGAGTTTATAACACCATAAAAATTACGATATATCTTATTGCTGGAATTACTGTATTTTCACTTTTTTTCGGTCTGTTCTTTTCGCGTCAAATAACCAAATCCCTGCGAAGGCTTAAAGAATCTGCATCAACCATTGGAAAAGGAAACTTTAATACAGACCCTTCTGGTTATCCCAACGACGAAACTGGTGACCTGGCTACAGCTTTCTTCGAAATGTCAATTGATCTTAAAAATACCCAGGAAGAACTGATCAAATCAAAACGACTGGCTGCCATAGGTGAAGTAGTTGCTTCAGTAAATCACGAGATTAATAACCCGCTCATGATTATTTCCGGAAATGCCCAGTTTCTGGAAATGACGTTAAAGGGATACCCCGAAGAAATAAAAGAACGTGTCCGTACGATAATCGAAGAAACAGAGCGAATATCACGTGTAACTAAAAAACTGCGTGAAATTAAAAATCCGGTTATTGAAGATTACACTTCAAGCGGTGAGCAAATGATTAATCTCGACAAGTCATCTGCATAATGGAGACTATCGGTTAAATGTACATGAAAAATTTTACACTCCTTTATACAGTTACAGTATCACTGCTCTTATTCGGATGCGCCGGACAAGTTATTACCATGGAACAAAAGATACTACATGAAGCTGATTCTCTTTTTAATGCAGGAAATTTTGAATATGCTAAATTAAAATATGCTAAAGTCAGAGATTCCAAACCTGAGTCACGATTTTCACGTATTGCTCAATATCAGCTTGGCTATATCAATATCTATTATGAAAATCCTTTTGCAAACTGGGAAGCAGCTTTAAGAGAATTTGAACTGTTTGCATCTCTGTATCCCGATGATTTCAGAATTGGTGAAGTTAATTCATGGATAAGAATGTTAGTAGCAATGCGCTCTTATAAAAAAGATTACACAGGATCAACTGAGCAACTTCAACAACTCAAAACCAAAATGGAAAACCGTCCACGGTTAACCAGCAATATTGAAACAATAACCGAGTCTCTTCGAAACTGTTACAATGATAAGGATTCTCTTATGAGGAAAACAAAAGAACTGGAAAATGTAATTTTAGATCTTGAAAGAAAATGTCAGCAGGCAGGTAGATAAATTCAAATGAAAAAATCTCTATTTCGACAGGAATTACCACATATACATAACATTGTCGTCAAAATTGGCAGCAGAATACTTTCCGGCCCAGGCCATAGCGATAGAATCAAATCCCTCACAAAAGATATTATTACATTGCAAAAGAATGGACTGCGGGTTATCCTTGTCTCTTCAGGAGCAATTGCCCATGGTATGAATTCTCTTGGCTTACAGAATCGCCCAACAACTATTCCGCTTCAACAGGCTTGTGCCAGTATAGGACAAAATCGTCTTATGAGTATATATGAAAATGCATTTAAACCTTATAATGCACTAATAGGTCAGGTTTTATTGACATGGGATGATCTGAGAAGCAAAAAAAGATATCTGAACCTCAGAAACACCCTGTTTCAATTACTTTCTTGTAATGTCATACCTATTGTAAATGAAAATGATTCGGTTGGTACCGAGGAGATTCAGTTCGGAAATAATGACATGCTCGCTGCTCAGGTCGCGCTTCTGATCCAGGCTGATGTTTTTGTCAACCTGACTGACGTAGGCGGACTGTATGATAAAAACCCCCAGACCGATATTTCCGCAAGTCATATTCCCATTATTAAAAGTTTTTCCGCTTCAGTTCACAATTTCGCTTCCGATAAAAAAAAGCAGATTAGCGTTGGTGGAATGGCAACTAAACTCAAAGCTGCAGAAATAGTTTCACGGGCAGGTATTTTTGCTCTTATCGGTGACGGATTTAATCAATCACTTTCTGAAGTCCTGAATAATCAAAACAGTGCCACCCTGTTTATACCTTCAGAGCGAAAAATGTCTTCACGACACAGATGGATCGCTTTTACCGGACATGCAAAAGGTTCAATAATAATTGATAATGGAGCTGTCAGGGCGATAGTCGAAAAAGGAAAAAGCATTCTTCCTGCAGGTATTAAAAATGTTTACGGATTTTTCAAAGCAGGTGACAAAATCGAAATTAAAACTGAAAATGGACAAACGATTGCCGCCGGACTGGTTAATTATTCTGCTGAAGAGGTTAGTTTGATCAAAGGATGCAAAACATCACAAATTAACTCTAAGCTGGGTAGAAAAAGTTTTGACGAAGTTATTCATCGGGATAATCTGGTACTGCTGAACCCTTGAAAGAATATCTCCGGTTTTTTAAGTAAATTACAGAAAACTTCTCATATTGTTTGCTAAAGCAGCATAGCAAGTGATCTCTTGAAGAAGGAGGTTGCGTATTGTAATTTTTGTTTCTCTTCATATTCAGTTCCTGCAATTTTAAATTAATAAAGGATCATAAGATGAAACTGAACGACAGGATAGAAAATATTGCAATACAGGCCCGAAAAACTGCATTGAAACTTCAGGATACACCTGTAAACAAATTAAACAGTGTCTTGTTGAAAATGGCTGATCTTATTGAAGAACGATCTGTTTTACTCAAACGTGAAAATGAGCAGGATCTTGTTTCAGCTCAAAAAAAGAATCTCTCGTCTGCAATGATAGACAGATTAACATTATCCGATAAAACGATCGCATCCATGATAAATGGACTCCGAAAGGTTGCATCACTGAACAGTCCTCTGGGAACACGATTCGATGAATTCAAACGTCCTGATGGATTGCTTATATATAAGATAAAAGTACCAGTCGGTGTTGTAGGTATAATTTATGAATCAAGACCGAATGTCACAGTTGATGCTGCTGCAATATGTCTTAAATCTGGAAATGCCGTTATCCTGAGAGGCGGGTCTGAAGCATTCCATTCAAATATGGCCCTTGCGGCTCTGTTCTCCGAAGCACTTGAATTTAGTGGCCTTTACCGGGATGCAGTTCAGATTATACCTGTAACCGATCGTGAAGCTGTTAATATGATGCTTGTTCAGGATAAATATATAGACCTTATTATTCCAAGAGGTGGAGAACAGCTAATTAAAACTGTTGTTGAAAATTCAAGAATTCCGGTAATAAAACACTACAAAGGTGTTTGCCATGTTTATATCAGCAGCCATGCAGACCTGGATAAGGCTGTTGCCATAGCAGTCAACGCGAAAGCACAACGTCCCGGAGTTTGCAATGCCATGGAAACTCTCTTGTTAGATGTGAATATTGAACGTGAAAACCGGGTGAAAATTATACAGAAACTGCTTGAAAATGGTATATCAATATTTGGAGATCCTCAAACAGCAGCTTTGGCACCTGATATAAAAGAAGCTTCAGAAGAAGACTGGAATGCTGAATATCTGGATTTACGATTAGCAGTTAAAACAGTAAATGGTATCGATGAAGCAATTGAGCATATAAACAGATACGGATCTCATCACACAGATGCAATTGTCACTGAATCAAAGGATGAAATTGACAGATTCATAAAGCAGACAGATTCCTCCTCAGTAATGATAAATGCAAGTACACGATTCTCTGATGGAGGAGAATATGGAATGGGATGTGAAATAGGTATCTCAACCGACAAATTACACGCCCGCGGACCTATGGGAATAGCAGATCTAACAACATACAAATGGATAGTTGAAGGAAACGGACACATCAGATCCTGAAACAATATATTAAAATGGAAAGGTAATTTATATGAAACTTCTGGATTCTGTAAAATTTGATGACAAAGGCCTGGTCACAGCAATTGCCCAGGACGCAAAAACAAATGAAATACTGATGCTTGCATATATGAACAAAGACACACTTGCTGAAACACTTGAAAAAGGTGTTATGGTGTATTACAGCAGATCCCGTCAGAAAAGATGGCTCAAAGGTGAAACTTCAGGTCATACACAGAAAGTACGGGAAGTATACATAGACTGTGATGGTGATGCTCTTCTTTTTAAAATCGATCAGACCGGAGCAGCTTGCCACGAAAACTATTTCTCCTGTTTTTTCCGAAAAAGAGATAACGATAATTGGAAAATTTTTAAAACTAAAATTACTGAATAAGGATTAATTTTGGAAAAATCCGTTTTTTCACCCAGAGTTGAAATCCAGATTGAAAACCTGTTATTCAATCTGGACCAAATCCGTAATCTTGCTGGACCCAAAGCAGGTATAATCGCTGTAATAAAGGATAATGCTTACGGATGCGGCAGCATCATAATAGCAAAAACACTCGAACAAAAACGTGGAATCAGTTTTTTTGCTGTAGCCCGTCCAGAAGAGGCCTTCAAATTACGCAATGAGGGAATTAAAAGTGAAATTCTGGTTCTTGGCAAAGCCACACCGCAACAACTGAAAGATGGTTACAAGAAAAATCTGGTTTTCACCCTGAATGGTCCGGCTGATCTGAAAACATGGAGTTCTCTAAATAATCCGGTAAGGTTTCATTGTAATGTGGATACAGGCATGAGCCGTCTCGGATTACTGCCACATCAATCAAATATCCTTATTGAGCACCTCGAAAAATACCCTAACCTCCTTCTAAACGGGGTTTTTACACACATGGCATGTGCAGATCAACCTGGAACAGAAACCATTTCGAAACAATTAGCTGTTTTTCAAAATTTCCTTTCTGCTCTCAAATCTGCTGGCATTATTCCTGAGCATATACATTTCAGCAACAGTGCAACCACCATGAAGTATACAAGCGATATTTGTACCATGGTACGTCCAGGAATTGCACTTTACGGCTGTAATCCGGATCCGAATCAAAAATTTTCTGTTGAACTGAAACCTGTTTTATCTCTTAAAAGTTCCATTATTGAATTACGGCAATTTCCACCACAATCACCAGTAAGTTATGGTGGAAACTATGTAACTACCTCCAATACATGGATAGCAACAATCGCAGGCGGTTATGGACAAGGTCTCCCAAGGGCATTAAGCAGTAAGGGATCTGTGCTTATAGGAGGGAAACGGTTTAAAATTGCTGGAAATGTAACAATGGATTATATCATGGTGGATGTTGGTTCTGATCCAGAGGTAAAAACCGGTGATGAGGTTGTTTTAATTGGTCAACAGGGTAACGAATCAATTACTCCGGATGATATAGCAAAACTTACCGGAACCATAGGATATGAAATACTTTGTAATATTGGAACTGCTATAGACAGGTTTTACCTTTTGAATGACTCGATCGTATTACATGAACACGGCACTATCTTTTAAAAACTGATACAGCAATATCATTCAGACACTCCAGTTGTAATAAGGGAAAAGCCGCTGTTTTGGGTTAATAACTATTGTGTTAGTCAGATCAGTATGAGAATATGGAAATATTAAAACAAGTAAAAACAAATGGAATAATCTGGCGAGTTTCAAAAAATCAAATATCAGTTTTGATTGATCCGGATTGTTTATCAAAAAAAGAGTGTCATGGCGGTTGCTCGGCGTGTTCCAGCCAGCCACAAAAAAAACTGATCCTGAAAACAAAAAATCAGCAGAATCTGTTTGAAGGACAGAGGGTTACAATAAAAAGACATATGCCAGATGAAGCAATCGTTGCTTTTATTGTTTTCGGTATTCCAATTCTATTTTCAATAATCACACTCTGTATTTGGCATTCAATTTCACCGCAACAAGCGGAATCACCAATAGCTTATATTTCGGCCTCTGCTGCATTGATAGCAGGTTTCGGTGTAGTTGGCTTTATTGATGCAATGTTCAGAAACCTTTATCCCCCTGTTATTACTTCACTGCAGGAAAATTTAAGATGAGTGAATGGCTTGATTTTCATGAACTTGTTGAAAGTGCGCAGGAACTTATTGAATATGGCCTTATTGAAGAGGCCAACCAGCTTTTAATCGATTACTCTGCTATATACGAAAATAAGTGGGAATTTCATTTTCTGTTTTCACGTATATGTTCCGAACAAAACAAGCACCAGGAAGCCATTCTACACCTGGAAAATGCACTGATATGCGACAAAAATAATCTTGAATGTCTGTTAGGCATGTTTTATGCATATTCGATGATTAACGATTTTAAAACTGCTGAAAAATTTCTAAATCTTGCTAATGATTACCATCCGGATAATGAGACAGTCCATTCAACATTTGTATGGTATCATACTGAAACAAATCTGCTTGAAAAAGCGATCTCCTGCTTTCAACAGTATAAAGAAACAGATTCGACCAATCCGGATCTGTTTCGTAATGGAGGAATCGCTTATCAACGAAACGACAATTACGATAACGCAGAACTCTGTTTTAAAAGAGCACTGGAACTCGACCCGGACAATGATGAACTAAGGGATTTACTTGCAGATCATTATATTCTGGTTCAGGAACATTTAAAGGCAATATCCCTTTACCAGGATGCACTTAAAAAGTCCCCCAGAAATATCCGTTTATTGTCAAAGCTTGCTTTCTGTTATTCACAATCGGATCAGATGCAGCAGGCCTCATCAATTGCAAAAGAGATAATACGGCTATACCCCAATACACCAGCCGGATATCTGGATCTGGCATTTATATGTATCAACAGCAACAAATTTGATGATGCTATTATGTATGCAAAGAAAGCTATGGACATTTCGCCAATTAATAGTGAAGCTTACAGAATAGCAGGTATTGCATATTCAGAAAAGAATGATTTTACAAATGCAGAGAATGCTTTCCAGACTGCAATATCATATGATGAAAAAAACACAGATATAATAAGAGATTATTACCATCATCTGAAAAGTACCGGTCAATTTGCAAAAATGGAAGAACTGGTTCATACGGCAATAAGACTTGATACTCCATATTGCATAGAAGATTATCTGTTTCTGGCAGAGTTATATCTGGAACGAAATCAACATCAGAAGGCTTTTCACTATCTGAAAACCGCATATAAAAGCATGCCGGGAGAAAAAGATTTTTTACCCCCTATTATTGATATTCTTCTGGAACGTGGTCACCTGGGCTATTCTGTGTTGTTTTTAATGAAATATGTTAAAAAAAAGGGTTGGAATGATGTTATGTACGATTTCGCCCGACATAGGCGTTTAAGGGGTAAAATGTCCCAGGAGGGGGTACGTTTTCTAAGGTTCACAGCTACAAAGGATAACGAATATCATAAATACATTTTCTCTGAATACCTGAAAAAATTAACCATCCTTTCTTCCATACCCCTTGTACCTGCACTTATATTGCCAGTATCAATACTGTTTGGAATAAAAGTGACTTTTGTTGTTTCTCTTGTTCTTTTTTTGGTTCCTGGATTGTTTTTCGGGGTTCGGTATATTTCAAGAAAAAAAGACTCACACAGGACAATACAATAATAATTTGAGAGGCTTATTATCGTGAACAAACCACCTCTTGTTCTTCATATATGCTGTGCACCGGATGAAGCATGGGTTGTTAATACACTTGAAAAACATTATAACTTGTTCTGCTTTTTCTGCAATCCAAACATTTCTCCCCAAAAAGAGTATCAATTTCGTCTTCAGGAAGCACAGACAGTAGCAAATCGGTTCAATGTACCGTTTTTCTCTGATCCATATCAACCTGATTCGTGGGAAAAAGCAATTGAAGGTTTTGAAAACACACCTGAAGGTGGAGAACGGTGCAAAAGATGTTTTCTTTTACGTTTAGGAAGAACTGCTGAATTCTGCAGAAAGATGAATCTGCCATCATTTACTACTGTAATGAGTATCAGCCCGCACAAAAAAATCTCTCTGCTTAATGAAACAGGTAAAATCGCTGCTTCGAATTATGATGTAAACTATGAATGCTTTGATTTTAAAAAAAAGAACGGATTTCAGCAAAGTATCATTTTAAGCAAAAAACTCGGCCTTTATCGACAGGATTATTGCGGATGCAGACTCAGTATGGCAGAAAGAGATCTGCGAAAAAGAAGACAACAGGAGAACCTCTTGAAAAAATCAGATCATGGTTAAAACATTTTGCCCTGGAGTCAGCCTGTTTGTCTGGCGTTTCCGATTATTTCTATCAAAAGGTCATAATGGTTCCAAAGACCGAGGCTCCCTGACCAAAGAACAGGTAATTTTGGTTTAGAGTTATATCTTGCTGATTATTGCGGTTAAATGTATTTTTGTTTCTTAATTTTTCGGGCAGTAGCGCAGTCTGGTAGCGCACCTGAATGGGGTTCAGGTGGTCGGAGGTTCGAATCCTCTCTGCCCGATTCTTCTCATCCCAAATACAACACTTCCCATTAACTATTTTTTATAGTAATCATTGATACGTAACGACATTGCCGTTTTCTGCTCAATTATTGCATAATATATTTCGTAATACTGACAAAATGTTTTGTTGCTTTTAAACTTTACCTGAAAAAATATGAAATTCAAACTTAAATCAAAGTATAAACCGGCAGGAGACCAGCCACAGGCTATCGAACAACTTGTGGAAGGTATCAATTCTGATATAAATCACCAGGTTTTACTTGGTGTTACCGGTTCGGGCAAGACATTCACCATGGCCAATGTTATTGAGCAGGTACAATTGCCGACTCTTATAATTTCACATAATAAAACTCTTGCAGCCCAACTTTTCGGAGAATTCAGGGAGTTTTTTCCGGATAATGCTGTCGAATATTTTGTAAGCTTTTATGACTACTATCAACCTGAAGCCTACATACCTTCTACAGATACTTTCATTCAAAAATCCTCCATGATTAACGATGATATTGACAGGTTACGCCTGAAAGCAACCAGTTCCCTCTTATCCCGCAAAGATGTAATCATTGTTGCAAGTGTTTCCTGTATATACGGGATTGGATCTCCCAAAGCCTACCTTGCATCCAGTTTTACTCTAAATAACGGAGACACGATCGATCGCCGAGCACTTCTGTTAAGATTTACAGAAATGCAATATACACGAAATGACATCTCCCTGCAGAGAAGTACATTCAGGGTAAAAGGTGACGTAATAGAATTACAACCAGCCTACGAGGAAACAGCACTCCGCATCGAAACATTTGGTGACCAGGTAGAAGCTATACGGAAAATAAATCCCCTTACAGGAAAAGTGATTGGTGAACTTGATAAAATAACGATATTTCCAGCAAAACACTACATGACTACCGACGTTACTATGGATGAAGCTATAGAGCAGATTAATCGGGAATTACAGAATCAATTGGAATCCTTCAGAAATAATAACAAATTAGTTGAAGCACAAAGGCTGGAACAAAGAACCAATTATGATATGGAAATGCTGCGTGAAGTGGGTTATGTTAATGGTATAGAAAACTACTCCAGAATACTCGAAGGGAGGATGCCGGGGACAAGGCCTTATACTCTTATCGATTTTTTTGAAAAACCTTATCTGCTTATTATTGACGAATCTCACGCCTCTATTCCACAGATTCAGGGTATGTTTAACGGGGATAGAGCCAGAAAACGAACTCTTGTTGACCATGGTTTCAGACTCCCCTGTGCTCTTGATAACAGGCCACTGAAGTTTAATGAATTTGAAAAGCTCATGAGCAATGTTATTTATGTTTCGGCAACTCCAGGTGATTATGAATTAAACAAAAGTGGCGGACTGATAATCGAACAGGTAATACGTCCGACTTATCTTGTAGACCCTCCTATCGAAATACGGCCTGCAATAAACCAGGTAGATGATCTTATAGACCAGTTACGAAAAACTGTCGAACATAATGAACGTGCTTTAGTTACTACATTAACCAAAAAAATGGCTGAAGACCTTACTGAATACCTCGAATCACTTGATTTCAGAGTCCGGTATCTGCACTCCGAAATTGATACCCTGGAACGTTCCGACATTCTGCGCGACTTACGACTCGGGAAATTTGACATACTTATTGGAATCAATCTGCTTAGGGAAGGACTTGACCTGCCTGAAGTTGCACTGGTTGCAATTCTTGATGCAGACAAGGAGGGCTTTCTGCGTTCTGTAAGGTCGATTGTGCAGATTGCAGGAAGGGCTGCAAGAAATATCAATGGACAGATCATACTCTATGCTGATATAATTACAGATTCTATTCGAAAAGCAATTGATGAGAGCTCAAGAAGACGTAACAAGCAGCTTGAGTACAATAAACAACATGGAATCATTCCACAAAGTGTTAAAAGATCAATTGATGAACAGATAATCTACAGAAATGTGGAATCGGAGCCGGTTCTGGCAGCTGCAGAACCGCGAACTGCTTATGGCGGCTCAAGAAAAACCGGAAGAAAAAAATCCGGAAAATCAAACCTAAAGGACCTGGAAAAGGAAATGCTTGAGGCTGCAAAAAATCTTGAATTCGAAAAAGCGGCCCGATTGCGGGATGAAATTTCAAAACTGCGAGGAAGAAATTGAATCTGAATATCGCAAAAAACAGCCTGAAATCAGATAATCCGGAAATCGTGATCTCTGCCCTTCATACGTTAACTAAAAATGGAAATCTGGCTGACCTTCCCGATATGATTGCACTGATAAAAAGTGCCAGAACCTCAATAAAAAAAGCTGCCACAGAATGTTCTTGTCAGCTCATAAAAGAGAATCTGCTGACTCACTTTAATGAACTGGAATCCCGGGTACGTGAAAAACTTGGAATTTTATTACAATCTCTGGATCCTGCTATTGTTGATGGTATAGGAAAAGATCTTTACTGTAACAATGAAAACAGACGTCTCAGGGCTGTACAGATACTCGGTTTACTCAAGAAAAATCCGAGAGTGAAAGATGTCATGGCGAAACTTGTTCAGGATAAAGATGTCAGGATCAAGGCAACTGCTGTAAACCTGCTTGGAAAAATAATCGGACCAAATGACCATGAACTCCTCCTTTCCTTACTTAATGATGATGACAAACGGGTCCGTGCAAACACCATTGAGGCATTGGAATTTCTTGGAAATAAACGGCTTGTTGCTATTCTTCTGCGTTTTCGAAAAGATCTTAACAACCGCATAAGAGGTAATGTTCTTAAAGCTCTATATAATCTTGGATATAAAGAAATTGAACCGGATTTAATTGAAATGTTAAAAACCAACAACAACTTTATGAAAGCATCAGCACTATGGGTTATTTCTCAAACCGGAATCTCTACCAGTTCGCTTGAAGATGCTGCAGGTGAATGCCTTTTATCCGACGATGAAATGGTCGTGAATAATGCCAAAAAAGCCTTAAAAGCTATTTCAACACCAAGAGCACAGGGATACCTTCATTATCTGCAAAACATGAATCCTGTTTTAACTGAAAAAACTCACCCAAATTGAACAAAGGTGTTTCTGTTTGCATACCACACGCACATTATATGTTTTTTTAAAGATTTTCATGCTCGCCGGGCGGACACGACTCCCGCGGTAGCAAGTAAAAATTCTATATATGAAATCCGAAATTCGAAACAGGAATAAAACATTGTTTAGATTGAAGTTTGGGGGCGTGTGGAACCCGGTGAATAGCTCCAATTTACAAATGTATTCAGATAAAAACACTCGCAAAAACTACAAAATACGATTAGCTGCACAGCGACACTCCCGCAGAAAAGGTTTTTGCCTATGAAAGTCAAGCAGGTGGCTTAACAAGAAACAAATCCCTGCCTCACAATGACTGTAAAACCCATTTTAAAAACAAAAAGGTTTTGAACCCGGTTTTAGTACTCCAACTGACTAACAAGGCCTGGGGTGAACAGTTTTATTAGTTATTTTAAACAAGGTTAATTATAAAAAATTCAAATAAATGTACTCTTGTAATTAAAGAATTTTTTAATAATACCGATAAATATAACAAGAATACGGGGAAATAATTCCAGGGAAGGAAATCTCTTCCAGGGATGGAAGGACCCCCTCCTTAAAAAGAAAGGCAGGTAAGCCATGGATATCAAAGGATTATCAGGTGCTTACGGGGCCGAACCTTATAAACCATCTGTTGTTAACAACAAAAAGGCAGCTCCGGAAAAATCGGTGGTTAATCAAAGAGAACAACTTGAACTCTCCAGTACCTCTCAATCTCTTCAGAAAGTACGGGAGACTCTTAATGAATTACCGGAAATCAGGATTCCTAAAGTCGAAGAGATAAAAACCAAAATCAGATACAACGGCTATCCGTTGGAATCCAATATCTACAAAGCACTAAAAAAACTGGTTGAGAATGAAATTCTAAACCAGTTTTAATCTCTTCACTCTCTTTCATGGATATAATTTCATATCATCCATGAATTTTGCTTGCTTTTTTTGCATTCCTAACCCATATTTAAAAACTGTTTTTCAGCCCGGGTGGCGGAATAGGTAGACGCTACGGACTTAAAATCCGTTGTCCTTTTTGGACGTGCCAGTTCGATTCTGGCCTCGGGCAATTAAAAAAAATAAGCCACATCTCAAAAAAATTCATTTTTGCCTTTCTACCCTACTTTTTTGGTTTTTCAGTTTCTCTCAACAACAAAATCGTGCTATTATTGCCACACAACTACAGAATAAAATTCATAAATACAATCTTTTACTGTTTTTTGTTCCAGATTTTTATATCTATCACACTCCCCTCCTTGCCACACAGATAACATTTTCAGGCTGCCATCTGTTTTGCGACTCCTGATCCGGCATTTTTATTGCAATTCATCTGTTTCTACATAACCAACGCTTTAACCCTTTAATTTAAACCGGAGGCTTAATATTATGATTAACCTTTTTGTACTCCTTATTCTGTCTATTATTCCTTTTTCACTCTGCGGCCAGGATTTCCAGTCAAAAATCCTTTTTAAAGCTACTACGTATAACTTGTACAGCATTTCTCAATGTCCAGGTTCTTCAGTATGGGCAATTGGAACTCCCCACTGGAACCAAAACAGTCTAAGTTATCAAAGCACAGTTCTTTTTTCCAATGATACGGGTAAAACCTGGGAAAAAAAAGATGTTCCTGTAGTCGGTAAATTTACATCTGTTTTTTTCTCCAATAATAATCATGGCTGGATCTGCGGAGAAAATGGTCTCATTTTAAAAACTGTCAACAGTGGCAAAAACTGGAACAGTACCATCCTTGACCAGAATTTTGACATCCAGAATATCTTTTTTACAAACCCAACTACAGGATATGCTGTAGGACACAATTCCCAAACTGCCCGTGTATGGAAAACCGAAGATGGCGGGGTAAACTGGCAGACGCAACTACTTCCTTTGCAGTTGACACAACTCAATTCAGTAAAATTCGCAGATTCGCAAAAAGGCTGGATTTGCGGTTCATACAGTTTAAGCGGTAATAATTATGGTATCATTTTATGTACAAAAGATGGCGGGATAAACTGGGATGTTCAATTCAACGAGCCTGAGGAGTTGACTTTTACTACCCTGTTCTTTACAGATCCGGAATATGGCTGGGCAGCCGGTTTCAATACAGCCAATTCAAGCAGCTCAACCATATTTAAAACTTCAGATGGCGGAAATTCCTGGACTCCACTTGCAACGCAACACAAAATCTACTCGCTTCACTTCATCGACAGAAACAGAGGTCTCGCAGGGGGTATTCCGGCCAATTCCGCGAATGGACCCAAACTGCTCAGAACAGTAAACGGTGGACAACATTGGGATGAACTGACAGTAAAACCCCATACAGGTGAAAATATTTACGGTGTATGGGCTAACCAGAATAGTTTTATAGCAGTCGGATACAGAAGTCTTGTGTGCACAGGAACTCAGCCATGGGGCAATATAAACGTGGAATCCAAACATATACAAAACCGTTTCAGTTTTAACAGCATCTATTTTAAAGATAAAAATAATGGTTGGGTTGCTGGAACCAAACCATGGTTTGACCATGGTAATCAGATTATAATGAGAACCGAAGATGGCGGGAAAAACTGGAGTACCGTTTATGAACGGGATACTATCTGTGATGTTTATTCACGCTTGTTCAGCAGAGTCCGTGATATTGTAGTTTTTGATGACAATAGCGGCATTGCTGTTGGCGATATCAAATCACATCCCTGCGATCAAATGAGTGCAACAGTACTTACAACCGTTGATGGTGGAAGAAACTGGCGGATTATGCAAAATATGCGCGACAGCATATATGCCTTTCATGCCATAGATAAAAACAATATCTGGCTGATACCTCAAATCAACAATGGTTTACTGCATCTATGGAATGGAAATCCTGTCAGTTTACAAAAAAAAGAATATGGCCTGCAGGTCAATTTTTCCGGACAGGGTGACATTTTCTTTCTTGATGCAATGCGGGGATGGATTGCAGGTGGTAAAGGCATCATTGCAGCTACCAATGATGGAGGTACAAGCTGGCAAATAACAAACAATGGTGTCAGTTCCAGCAGCACATGCCAAACCATATGGTTTACAGAAGAATTGAAGGGATGGATCGGAGGCAATGACCTGTATCAAACTGCTGATGGTGGCAAAACCTGGGTTAAACGGGATGATGTTCAGTTTAATTCGACTGAAATTTTTGACATTAAATTTACAGACAGTAATAATGGATGGCTTGCCGGAGACAAAGGTATTATTATGAGAACCTGCAATGGCGGACAAACATGGATTACAGAAAAAGGCAGAGAAAACTTCCAGAGAATCAGGGCAATCCATTTCATTGATGATTCAACAGGCTGGGGATGCGGTGATGACGGAACGATTGTTTCAATCAGAGGTACCACATCAAATTCAATTGTAGAAAGATTTAAACACAAGGTTCCTGCATTTGCAATAAAATCGCTCAAACATGGTATTCATGTCTCATTTGATTCGCCCAGAAAGGATATCGCCTTTTTGGAACTGATTGATCTGCATGGAAGAAAACTCACAAGAATCAAAAAAAGTGTTTCTCCCGGTAAAAACATCATAACCATTCCAACACATGAAAAAAGTTGCGGAGTGTATATTGTAAAATACGTCTGCTCTGATTACTCCCTTGCAAATAAAATTACAATACAATAAACCTGGATCGACAGATATGAATTTCATCAGATTCAATAACCACGGCTAACAGCCGTGGTCTGGCTTACCGGACAAAGCCGGGAAAAGAATACAATATTTACTTGTGCAGTCTGGAATTGTCGTTGCATCAAAGCTGTATGTGTTTGTCCCCTGCCCCGAAAAAAAAACAATCAGGAGCCCTTTTTAAGTTAAGCTGCCAATCTGGCCTGTTTTTCAGATAATAATAATCGGACAGCTCTATATCCCCCAGAATTTTCTGCATATATTGAACATCTCTTCGATGCGCATGTCATAAGTGTGGTTGGCCAAAACATTTTTCTGGGCTCTTTTTGCGATTTCCCTGCTTTCATCCTCATATTTGAGATAGTAATCAATAAGTTTAGTACACTGTTCCAGAGAATTGAATTGAACTATTTCCCGATCTGGACCTTCAGTCTGGAAAAAACTTTTGTTGCAACTTCGACTATCTGTCAGAAGAAATGCGCCACTTGCAGCACAGTCAAATATACGCTGGGTAAAAGCTGTACGAATCTGAATCCTGTTTACATTGAGATTTATTCTTGTAGAGCGATAATATTTACACAGATTTGTGTAATAACATGCATCTGTTGATACCTGTGAGGGATCAATAAAAAGCTGCCAGTATGAATCACCAAAACAGATGAACCGGTTTTTGTATTTTTTTGCAATGGCACTGATAAAATCACGTCTGTAAAAATATCCGATCAGCCATTCAACCATAAACAAAAGTGCACGATCATTCAAAGAAGTTTTGCCTTTCCAAAGGTGATCATTCTCAAGAAGATACTGGTTTATGTTAAGAGATGGATTTTGAAAATAGGCTCTCCTGAGTCTGGATTGTAACGATACTAGCTTTTCCAGCTCCCTGCCGCTTGGTTCATCAATAATCGAATTAATAAACTGACAACTAGAATTTCCAACAAATGCAATATCCCGTTTAAATTCGACTTCACCAATGCTGTTGAAATATGCCGGATCTGTTGCCAAAGGAAGAAAAAACGCATTCATTCCTTTTACTCTCATTTCAGGCAAAAACGATTTTTCTGTAACAAAATCGATTCTTCTGTCTGAAAATTTTATCACCCTGTTATGGAAAATTTCTTCATAAAACGGATAATCATGATACCAATTTATGTGATAACAGCCGTTATCAGTCAAAGCCGATGGTATTTTGCCTGCATAATCACACCCTGCATCATTGATTGTCAGAACTACAGCAGGAAAATGTGATTTAAGTTTGTCGATTATTGAATCTGTCTGAACCGATGCAGGGTACTGTGGAATATTTACATTAATTGTTTTTATATCAGTTCTTTTTTCAAGTGAATGAAGAATCTCTTTGGTTAAGAATGTATGTGAATTGAAAAATATAAGATTCATAAACTATCTCACTTGTTAAATCAAAAACGCATTTTCCTGCAAAAACATTAATTTGTCCCGACTGGAATGATTTTCTTGCGCCATACATACCGGTTTATATTTTATTCCGGAAAATGCTGTTAAGCTATTCATTTCTCTTAACTGAAAAATGTAAAACAATTTTCAATTACAGGTATTTATTATATCTGAAAGAATCCTTGATGTCAAATCGATAACTTTATTACAGAAAAAAGACGCGGACTTTTCCTGTCTTTTGCCGCAAAGAGATATTTACCTGAATAGTAATGATTCCTTTACGCGAGTCTGTTTCGCGAACATTGGCAAAAAAATCAGATCCAGAACGCTTAACTATGCAGTTATACGATAACGACAACGATTGTAGTTTTTTTTCACCATTACCTTATGATTTTCACAGCCATAAACCCCTTTCTGGGGTAGTGCCGCTATGCAGCACATTCCCGCACTGCGGGACAAGCTGTAAATTAATCGTCTCCATTCAGGATTTATTAATTGCCGGAATATGAGATTTTAAAGAATATATTTTGGAGTATGGCAATGTTTTAGTATTTTGGAATAGATTTTTTTCTGATTTTTTGTTCAGATTTAGAACTGTGTCCAAACTTGTAAGGAGATGCCAAATGAGCAATTTCGATCAAACACTGGTTTTAATAAAACCAGATGCTCTTAAAAATTCGCTGACAGGGTATATTTTTTCAACTCTTTCTGAATTCCATACCGGACTTCGCTTTGCCGGTGCCAAGATAGTGCATGTTACCTCGATGCTGGCAGAGGAGCACTATTCTGAACATCACGGTAAACCATTCTTTCCATCACTTATAGAGTACGTAACAGGACAAATTCACTTTAAGAATGAACCTGAAAACCAGCGTGTTATTGCGATAGTCTACATGGGCAGAAATGCAGTGAAAAAGGTCAGGGAAATATCTGGCCCGACAAATCCGGAAAAAGCCAGAGAGGAAAAACCTGGATGCATCAGAGCATTGGGTACAGTTCATTTGATTAAAAATGAAAAAGGTGAAATAACAGGCGACAGAATGGACAATCTGATTCACGCATCAGCTTCAGATGAAGAAGCAGAGAGAGAAATCAAAATGTGGTTCAAACCAAATGATATACCTCCTTCAATGCACGCTTATGAAACCCGGCAAAGTGAACAACATTTTTATTATAAAAATGGAAAACTATCCGAAAATTATCTGCCACAAAGCGTGTGCATTCTGGCTCCAGGTGATATTGCCTGGAAATCGGATCTGGAAGGCTTGCAAAAAATTGCAAATAACCAACCATCTTCAATTACACTGCAGGCAATAATCGCAAAATATCTGGTAAATGAAAATCGCAATGAAATGTAATAATGGATGGCTGGTATCGGTATAATATCTAATGCAACAATATTGCACTGCAACAGTCCTTGTTGCATACAACAACAAGGACTGTTTATTATAAGGGTACAGATCAGCCATTTTATTTGATAAAGGTTTGTAACTAATTGTAATTTAGTACCATACAATAATTAACCATTTCAGCAGGACTAACAGTTATTTTTGGCATGAAACTCGCATATAATGGAAGTAATAAAAATTATAACTGTTATCCTCAGAATGAAAAGGAAATATCATGAAAAAAACTGGTACATATTTCATATCGGCAATGGTCGCCCTGTTCTTTTTGCTCCCATTGAATTCCTGCAGTAAAGATAATAAACAGAATAAAAATAACCAGTCGATATCTGAAGAGATAAAGACAATCAGTTCCACTGATGAACTGAAATCACTCCTCGAAAATTCAGATAAGCTCCTGATCTTTGATCTTTATGCAGACTGGTGTTTACCTTGCAAGATACTTTCTCCGATTTTCAGTTCTCTTGCCAAAGAGCAGAAAAACAATGCTGAATTCTACAGAATTAATGTTGACAAAAGCCCTGAGCTTTCCTATACATTTGGAGTAAGGGGTATTCCCTATGTTGTTTTTGTTAAAAACAGGGAAATAGTTTATTCACTGACAGGAGTAAATCCCAAAGAAAGTTATGAAAAGGTGATTACTTCGTGTGGAGATGCAACTAATGAGCTTTGTATGGAAAGGCTTAAGGACCTGTAAAAAAATTCTGAATTGTTAAAATGCGTCTGTGGATTTATGGTTATCTTGCATTTTTCTGTTCAATGTGCTACATTTAAAATATGAAAACAAACAAGCTGATTTTATTTCTGTTTTATATTCTGGCATCCTTAACAATTCACCAAACTTCTTATGCAGATGAAAACATTCCACCAGTTGTAATCAACCCTGTTATTGTGGAATTTGATTCTTTTCCTGATATTCCCGAATCGATGAAATTGTATGTTGGCGATATCATTGATTCTTACTCCAAAGACAGCGCAGACATATTGGGTTATACCAGAACCGGAATAAAAAAGTATGCTCCTGTTGTTTGTTCACCCTCATTTCCAGACTGTTTTAAAAAATCTCTTCAACAGTTACTGTCACAAAAAGGGAACCTCAGTTCAGATGCCAGCTCTGCTCAACATATCATTGAAGTTAATATTGTTGAATTATCACTCACAGAAAATTCCCGTTTTCTGTCTCAGACCATTGATATTATCATGAAAGTTGAAGTATCGATTGTTGATCCATTAAGCTCTGATTATGTCCGCAAGCTTAAAATTGAGAGTACAAATACAAAAAAACATATGGATACGACAAAATACGCCGAAGAAGTAGCCCGCGGTGTAATTTCCAACATAATAAATGAGATTCTTAAGAGTCTCATTTCATGAGTTAACAAATTATCACTTTAATTTATATCTTTTTTTCTGTATTTTATCTTGTCGAATAACTTTCCTTTTGCCCTGCATTAACAAGATAGAGGAATTTTGGCCAGATCTGTTTTTTCCGGAAACTATATACGGCTTTCCACAATGATGTTTCTGGAATTTTTTGTATTAGGTGCAACAAATCCGGTTTTTTCCCTTTACCTAAAAGATCAGTTAAACTTTTCCGGTTCTCAAACCGGATCCATTCTTGCAACATCTGCGGTTTCTGCCCTTATCTCTCCTGTTATTGGAGCAATGATTGCCGACAAGCTGATCCGTGCAGAACGGCTCCTTGCAGTAATCCATTTTTGCGGAGCTGCTGTCATCTACTTTTTATCTGTCCAAACCGGATTTATTCAGGTATTAGCTCTTTATCTTGTCTACTGGTTGCTAATAGGACCATCAGTGGCATTAACAACGACAATCACATTTCACCATTCTCTTAACAATTCAAACAGTTTTGGTATAATTCGTTTATGGGGAACTATCGGCTGGTTTGCAGCAGCATGGGTATTCAGCTATGTTGTATCGTTAAATAATAATCCCGTCGATTCTTGTGGTAATCTGCATTGGGCTCTTTATCTTGCCTGTGCGGCGTCTGTTATTCTGGGCCTCTATTCATTTACCCTCCCTACAGGAATTGGTAAAAAAGAAAAATCCAGTAATTTCAATCTTAATGATTCCTTAAAAATTGTCCTTAAACCACAGATTCTGTTATTAGCCCTGTTTTCAATAATTATTACCTTTGCCGATCGTTTTTACATGTTTGGTGCTGCTCCGTTTCTCAAAACACTGAATTTTTCTGAAAGTAAAATAATGCCTGTACTTAGTATCGGCCAGGTACCGGAAATTGTTGGTCTTTGTTTTCTTGGTTTTTTCCTGTCACGTTTGGGATTAAAAAAAGTATTGCTGCTTGGAATATTCTTCGAAATTTCCAGATTTGTTATTTTTTCAACAGGAACAGTTGGCCTCCCCCTTATGGCAGGCATCAGTTTTCATGGTCTTACCTATGCTTTTTTCTTTATTCCGGTTACAATATTTCTGGATAATTGCAGCGATCGTTACTCAAGAGCCAGCGTGCACCAGCTTTTCTCCATAATTACTGGCGGGATTGGCAACCTTGCAGGTAACCTACTTGCCGGTTTTGCTGCAGATATTTTTACAGTTTCATCTTCTGATTCACAAATAAACTTTACCCATTTCTGGATTGTGCCATTGGTATTGTCCATTTTGGGACTTTTTGGAATTTCAATCTGTCTAAGGGATAAAAAGCAGAAAGTCGATACCGGTATGCCTGAATTTGACAAAAGCGAAAAGCCGGTTTTTTCTGAATCATGATTAAACAGTACACGGCTTTTAAAATCACCATGTAGGTATATTCAAGATTAATTATCATGTGCGCTGATGCCGTCAACTGATTATAAGCCAATTTTTATATAATAAAGATAAGATTAATTTGTTACGCCGAGCGTTTCTATGGGACGATAGTTGAGATGGTCGACTTTTTTTGATTATTTCCGATTTCCAGTAAATCGGAAATATTCACAGGGTTCCACACGCCCCCAAACTTCAATATAAACAATGTTTTATTCCTGTTTCGGATTTCCTATTTCGAATTTTTACTTGCTACCGCGGGGGTCGTGTGCACTCGGCGAGCATGATCTTTTTAAAAGCACACATATTGCGGCCAGCTAACATGAAACTTATCACATCAAAAAAATAATTTTTTACATTCATATTAAAACCCCAAAAACTGCTTATTACAATCCTTTTACCGTATATTACTAACTACAAATTATCGATTGTTATGCTTAACTTTCTTTTTTTTTTCCAATTGAATATAATACAGGAACTACAAACAGACTTATCATTACTGATGTAATCCACCCTCCCAGAACAGAAACTGAAAATGTACCTTGAACTGACCCTTTAGACAAAACATGAAAAACCAGCATCAGAACAGTAGTTACGCTCATTATAATGATTGCCCTGAATTTTTCTTTACACGCCTCAACAACTGCATCAATACGAGTCCTGTTGTCGCTGGCAAGCTTATCCGCATATGATATTATCAAAACCGCACTGTTCACAACAATTCCAGCAAGTGTAAACATTGACATAACAGCTATAACAGAAATTGTCTGCTCCGCAATAAACAAAGTCCAGAGCCAACCTGCAAACCCTGACATAATTGCAGTCATTACAATTAAAGGTTTTACCATTGATTCGAAAACTCCTGCCAGCACCATAAAAACCAGAATAATGGCAAGTACTGCAACAACAGTTAAATTACCAAAAAACTCTTCTATAATTTCCATCTTTCCGGCATAATCTATTTCGTATCCTGGTTTCAGGATAATACCATCTGTCAGTTTTTTCAGTTCTTTTGTTTTTGTTGCAGGTTTTCCTTCAATAACATTCATGTTGACGATTACAAGGCGTTCCCGATTTTTTCTGGTAATACGCCAAACTCCATTTTCCCGAATTATGTTGGTAACCGCTTTCACAGGTATAATGCCGGACTGTACTGGAATTGAAATGTTTTCAATATCAGAAATTGTTTTTTTTTCTTTATCTGCGTACTGAACCCTGATTGTATACTTATCGTTATCTTCACGGAAAAGAGCAGTTCCGCTCCCCGACAGATATGCACTGGCAGTTCGACCCATCTGTGCTACTGTTATCCCGTACTCTTCGATCAAATTTCGGTCCGGGACCAGTTTTATCCGGGGTTTTGTGGTTTTGGGCATAATATCGATATCTGCCAATCCTTTAACAGTTCCTGCCATGTGTACAACTGTATCTGCAATACTCAAAATCTCATCAATTTTTTCTCCGGTAATTTCTATTCTGATATCCGATTCGTTTTTTCTTTTTCCTAAGCCATTTTTTCCAATCGAGAATTTTGCATCTGGAATGTCTGCCAATATAGGCCTTATTTTGCTTATTACCTCATTTGTAGTTCTACCACGATTTTTTCCAAGATTAACTTCAACAATTGCCATATTTTTTTCATTACCGGCCTCATTACCACCAATCGTTCCGTAAAGAGATTCTACTTCAGGAATGTCAATTATCCTTTTTTCGACTTCTGATAATACATGATCTGTTTCAGACAAAGAGGTACCTGATGGCATCTGGATAGTAATTTGAAAAATTCCCTGATCAATTTCCGGCAAAAACTCAACACCGATTTTCGGCACTACATACCATACCGAAAATGCGCAGACAGTTATAAAACCTGCAATGATCAGTAATTTTCCTTTTATTGCGAATCTCAGGGTTTCAGCATACAGTTTTGCAAAAAATTCCAAGAGGCATTCTATTCCTTTTTTGAGTTCAGTATTCTTGTTTGTTTTTCTGAAGGCCCACGAAGTCATCAGCGGAACAAGTGTACAGGAAAGAAGCAAAGAAATTGCAGCACCTGTTAGTAGAACAATACCGATTGTCCTGTAAATTAGAGCCGCTAATCCATGGACCATAGCAGAAGGAACAAAAACAGCCATGATTACTAAAACAGAAACAGACAGGACTTTACCGGAATCATTGACTCCCATCACCGATGCATCCGCTGTCTTAATCCCATCTTTAATGTACTTTTTAATGTTTTCAAATACGACAACTGTATTTGTAACTGTTATAACTGCTGTTATACAGAGTGAAATCAGTGTAATAATATTCAATGTGAAACCTGCAATATATATCACACTGAAGGAAATTATAACCGATGTCAACAAAGTAAATGAAGTAATCAGCGTTACACGGAACCCGCCAGTAAAAAGAAGCAGCATGATTATGACAAGTATCAAACCAGTCAGAAGATTTTTTAGTATTTTACCAGTGCACTCCTTTATGTACAAAGAACTGTCACTGACAATCCTTATGGATAAACCATCAGGTAATCTGTCATTTAACTTTTCGACTGTTTTCCTGATCTGGCCGGCAACATGCACCGTATTGGCATCCGGTTTTTTTGTAACAGATATACTGATGCAGTTCTGACGGTTAAACCTGCTCAGATCACCAGACTCCTTATATGCGTATTTAATTTCGGCAAGGGAGTGAAGAGGTACTGTAATCTTCTCTGTTTTTTCGGTTTCAACAGGTATACCAATATTTCTTATCTGCTCCAGAGTCTGCGGTCCGCTTTGTATATTAACCATGTATTCTTTACGAACCCCACTTACACTGCCAATCGGAATATCTGTTGTTTGCGACACAATAATCTCAGTTATCTGATCTACAGACAAACCAAGACCATCCAGCCGATATTTGTCAAGATTAACATGAATTTCTCTTTCCAGCCCTCCCCTTATTAAAACAGATGCAACATCGTCAATTTTCAACAGGTTTTCTTTAATGGTATTTTCTGCAATCTTACGAATCGTTTCTGGATTCTGATTTCCGGTCAAGACAAGTAACGATACCGGATTGTCATTGATTTCGACACTGTTTATTAAAGGTTTTTCGTAAGCAGGAGGCATTTTCCAGGAAACAGCATCAAGTTTATCTTTTACATCAATTACAGCCAGATCAGGATTGACTTCGGGATCAAATTCAAGGACAACATATCCGACTTCCTCATAAGCGAAAGATTCAATATTCCTGGCTCCTTTGACAGCCGATATTTTTTCTTCAATCGGTTTCAGTACTGTTGTTTCAATTTCCAGAGGGCAAGCCCCTTTACAGGTTGTTTTAATCGTGATATAAGGCTGTACTGTATCGGGAAACAAATCTACCGGCAGTCTGAAATAATTGATAATACCAGAAATTACAAACATTAGAATGACCATAAGCATGGCAGTTGGACGTTTTACACTTAAACCTGCTAAAAACATTTATTTCCCTTCACATCTACCTCTTTTGTACATTTTGCCTCCAAAATGGCCAGGTTGCAGCTATCTGTTTACAATTAACTTTTCCGATTCGGTGACCTGCTCAACAATATTTACTTTAGCACCATCATATAACAGGCCTGCACCTCTTATTACCACCAGGTCGGATTCATCGATTCCTGATATTATTTCACATCTGTCACCAGATCTTTTTCCTGCTTCAATGGCAATTTTTCTTGCAGAAGAATCATTTGCAAGAAATACATATTTCATTGTACCTTCATTTAAAATGTCGTCAATATTTAACGAAATAACATTTTTTTTGAAATCAGTAATTACTTTGACAGGAATGTGCATGGCAGGTTTTATTAAATGTCCTGGGTTGTCAAAAACAGCTTCTATTTCAAACATATGTGTTGAACTGCTTCCTGCCAGGGAAACATTTTCGATGAAACCATTCACAGAATCCTCACCAACTATAGCAACAGCTTTCTGTCCGGGTTTGAATCTGTTGATGATTTTATCACTGATTTTTAGTGGTATCCTTATCTTTTCAATCTGAGCAACAGTAACCAGATCTTCTCCTGGTGTTATTTTACTGTTGGGAGTCTGGTGAATACTTACAACAGTACCAGAGAATGGAGAAAGAACAAACTGACTTTTCCTTACAGCATCAAGGTCTTCTTTTGCTTTCATATATCCGGCATTGATTTCATCAATCAGTTCCTGGGAAACGCCACCCTGTTCAGCGAGTACCCTGATTCTCTGGCGGCTTTTATGTGCATTTTCATACTGTTGTTTTACGACATCATAGTTTTGCGCATGATCCGGTTCAATAGACATCAGTGAAGTATTTTTTTCTACATAATCACCGATCTTAGCACGGATATCAATTATTTTTCCTGGAATTGCTGCAGTCACTGTTGTTTGATAATATCCCCGGGCCGTTCCGCTTAACAGTTCATATACCTGAAAGGTATCTTTTTTTACTGCTAATACTGAAACCGGTATTCCCTTTCTTTTCTGAATCTCATCAATACTGTCGTTTTCCGCTTTTTTCTGTGCAGAACAATGAAGCAATAAAAATGTTGATGCACAAGCCAAAAGGATCGAATATTTACCAATGTCTAAACAATGCATGTAGTTTTTCATTTAAGAATCCGTTCAGTTGACATTTTTATCAATAATCCTCGATATCACCCATAAGAAGGTATAAATCAACCAGGGCGGTATGGAATTCATATTGAGCGGTATTAAATTTTATCTTTGCCTTGTTCAGTTCAAATTCAGCATTCTGAACATCCAGCAGAGTTTTACTTCCGTTTTCATACTCGTTTTTGGCCAGAGCATATCGTTTTTCAGAGAGTTCAAGTACCAGAACGATGGCATCCATCCGGTCCCGGTTAAGTACAACTTTTTCGTATGCCTTTCTTGCCTGGAGCTCAATCTGTTCAATCTTCTTTTGTTTTATGAATCTGAACTGATCTTTATCTGCATAAGCTTTTCTTAATTTATGGTTTCTTGTCAAACCGGTAAAAAGATTCCATGTCAGACCAACAAAAACATTTATATTATCGCCCCATATTGCCTTTGGAAAATTACTGAAACCATCAAATAATCCTGTTTTGTACAATGATGCGCCGGCAAAAACATATGGATAAAAATCTGTTTTTGCCATATCAACCATTATTTCCTTTAGTTCTTCTTTACCTTTAAGCTGACTGATCTGATAGTTATTTTCCCTGACTTTTCCAAGCACCAGCTCAAGCGGTAATTCAAACACAGTTTCCGGGAACTCTCCTGAGACCGAAAAACTATCCGGTATTTCGATTATTCCGCTAAGAGTAACGAGTGTTTCATAAGTCAAACATTTCGTACTTTGCGCTTTTTGAACTTCGATTTTTGCATTCTCCAGGTTCAATCTTGAAGAAAGTGTATCCAGTTCACTTGCCTTTCCAATAACATATCGTACAACAGCCAGTCTGTGGGTTTCCTTTGCAAGCTCAACAGCTTTATTTTGAATATCAACACTTTTCTGGGCCAGTAGTGATTCAAAATAGATTTTGACAATATCTGCCTTTATTTTCATTTTCATGTCATAGTAGCGGCATATATTTATTCTCTGGGCAGTCTTTCCCGATTGAATCTCCTTGCTGATTTTGCCTTGTGCAAATATGGGCTGATTCAAGGTAAGCGAAAGGATTGCTGAATCACCTGGTACATTTTGCATTTCACTAATAAGATAGTCAATTGATGCATAGGTAATTGATGATCCCGTTCCCCGAAGCATTCCAGTGTGATCTTCCATATCTTCATATAAACTTCTGATTTTTTCAAGACCTTCAGATTCCATCAAGGACTGCAAAGGGTGAAGCGGGCTGATCTGTTTGAATGCATGACTCATTGTTATTGACGATCGCAATTGGGGCATGGCTTTACCCCGGGCTTCGGAAATACCGGCATTGGTTTTTTCCATCTCTTTTTCAATGCTTCTAAGCTGTTTTGAATTTCGCAAAGCTTCTGCAATCAACTCTTCCAGTGTATATGTTCTTGCAAATAGAAAGCAACTGAAAACAATGATCTGAATTAACGATTTTTTAATAATTGCGAACATCAGTTTTTCCGGATACGCTACAAACAGTAATATTTTTTTTAATCGCTTCAACAACCTTGATCGGTTTTTGACACTTCACCCTGCAAATAAACATGGTAGCCTGTTCACAAATTTATTTAAACAGGTGTGGTAATAGAATTAATATAAGTTTTATCGGTACTTTACGCACATGGTATTAAAAATATCAGCGAAAATATCGGCTTGCTCCAACTCCCACCTATCATTATATTAGAAGAAACGATTCTCTCTTTCATCATCATCAGTGGTTAATACTGCATAATTTTATTAAAATGACACACAACAAAAACACAGGATACAACCATGCAACGATTACTTCTGATCTCAAATCGCCTTCCCATTACCGTTGAAAAGAAAAAAGGTACACTTTCCTATACAAAAAGTGTTGGTGGCCTGGCAACAGGTCTCGATTCTTTCTACCGCTCATATAATTGTAGCTGGATTGGATGGCCCGGAACCTATAGTGAGCGTTTCAATGAAAATGATACTCAGCAGATAACAGAATCATTACTGGACCAGAAATGTTCCCCTGTTTTCCTTTCAAAAAATGACATAGACAACTACTATTATGGATTTTCAAACAGAACGATATGGCCGCTGTTTCATTACTTCCCGCTCTATGCAGTATACCAGAAAGAGCACTGGAAGTCCTATGTAGAAGTAAATAAAAAGTTCAGGGATGCCGTACTTGGAATATATGAAAAAAATGATTTTATTTGGATTCATGATTATCAGCTCATGCTTCTCCCCAACCTTATCCGTGAACATATTCCTGATGCAAATATCGGTTTTTTCCTGCATATTCCGTTTCCGTCCATGGAAATTTTCAGGCTGATCCCCTGGCGCAAGGAACTTCTGGCCGGAATGCTCGGTGCTGATCTGATAGGATTCCATACCTATGACTATATCCGCCATTTCCTTAACAGTATCCGGCGACTGCTTGGAATTGAGCACAAACTCAGTCAGATCATTTACCAGAACCGGATAATAAGAACTGATGTTTTTCCGATGGGAATTGAATATGAACATTTTGCAAACATAAAAAACATCCCGGATCTGAATAAAGAAGAAAAACATATTAAAAAAAGTATCGGAAACAGGAAAATCATACTCTCAATAGACAGGCTGGATTACACAAAAGGTATTCTTCAGCGTCTTGAAGCATTTGACTGGCTGCTTGATAAGAATCCACAACTTAAGGGAAAGGTAACAATGGTTCTCGTTGAAGTTCCGTCCCGCACAGGTGTTGATTCTTATCGCATGCTCAAAAAACGTTCTGATGAACTTATTGGAAGGATTAATGGCAAACATGGAACTATTGAATGGGCCCCTATTTTAAACTTTTACCGGGTCCTGCCTTTCAAAACACTTGCTGCCTTTTACCATCTCGCAGATGTTGCTGTTATTACACCTCTTCGGGATGGAATGAACCTGGTAGCCAAAGAATATGTGGCCGCAAAAGGTGATAATAATGGCGTTTTGGTTCTTAGTGAAATGGCTGGAGCCGCACGTGAGATGGCTGAAGCCATAATCGTTAACCCCAACAGTATCGAAGATATTGCCAATGCGATTAAAGAAGCCCTTGAAATGGATCCACAAGAACAGATATCACGCATAAAAAACATGCAGAATCGTTTAAAAAGATATGATGTGAACCGGTGGGCACATGATTTCATGCTGCGGCTTAAACAGATTGAACACTCCCGGGAAATGTTAAAATCCAAAATTCTTTCTTCTGAAGAACGTAACACTCTTGAATTAAATTACGCTGACAGTAGAAAAAACCTGTTTTTGCTTGATTACGATGGTACCTTGGTTCCGTTTTCAAGAAAACCCAGGCATGCTGTTCCAGATGATGATTTGATCCAGCTTTTAAATGACCTTTGTGCAGATCCTCGAAATACTGTTGCTATCATTAGTGGAAGAGACTGTGAATCGTTACAAAAATGGTTCGGAGATCTCGAACTCAATATTTTTGCCGAACATGGCGTATGGTTTAAAGAAAAGAGACAAGACTGGAGAACTCTTGAACCACAGCAAAAGGAGTGGAAAGACGAAGTCCGTCCAATTCTTGAAATGTATGTGGACCGGACACCCGGATCTTTTCTGGAAGAAAAAGAGTACTCTTTTTCATGGCATTACAGAAATTCTGATCCGGAACTGGCCCTTATCCGTGTTCGTGAGCTAAAAGATACATTGATACATCTTACCACTAATCTTAATCTGGGTGTTATGGATGGAAATGAAGTTCTTGAAATTAAAAATGCCGGAATAAACAAAGGAGCTGCAGCCAAGGCCCTTCTTTTTAAAGAAAAATGGGATTTTGTTCTTGCTGCAGGTGATGATATAACAGATGAGGATCTTTTTACAAGTCTGCCAGATACAACATACTCAATAAAAATAGGTCTTTCACCATCAAGTGCCCGTTACAGTATAGAATCTATTAATGATTTCCGGAATCTCCTCTCCAGTTTATCTTTAAACAGAACGGAGATTACCGCTTTTTGAAAGTTTTATAAAAACCGGATCTGACTCCTTTTTTAAACATCACAAAACCTGAAAATATTACTATTTTTATGAAAGTAATATTATATTTCTTATAATTTCGCGTTATTCTATACAATCAAACAGAAAAACTGAAGCTATAAAAACTTTTAGCAGTTTTAACTGCCGATAGATTTGTCTTGTAATAAAAGTTTTTACTGTTTTCCAACTGTAAAAATTTCAGGCCTGATAATGAAAATTGAACTTTTTATAAAAAAAATGAAAGAGTATCAGTTGCCACAAGCTGCAATAGCTTCTTTTGCACATTATTATTCGCTGTTTGTTAATGGAAATACTGGTTTTATTCCAGAAAATGAGATAACACCAGTACAAAAAGATGAAATCGACAGGTTGGCTGATCTTAACCATTATTACAATACAGGCAACAAATCTCTTGAAAGTACTGTTATCATCAAGCTCAATGGCGGCCTTGGAACTACAATGGGACTCAAGGGCCCAAAATCACTGATCCCGGTTAAAGATTCCCTGCATTTTCTGGATATTACAGCTTTGCAGATTCGTAAACTGAACAGCGGAAACAGATCCAGAATTCCACTTCTTCTCATGAATAGTTTCAAAACTGAAAATGAATGCCGCTCAGAATTACAGAAATATCCGGATATTAAAACAGATTTACCCGTTTCGTTTATTCAACATAAATTCCCACGCATTGATGTTTCAACTCTTGCTCCTGTTGTTTATCCTCGAAACCCTTTACTAGAATGGAATCCTCCTGGCCATGGTGACCTTTATACCGCACTGTTAACTTCAGGAATACTTGAGATTCTCCTGAAAAAGGGTTATAAGTATGCATTCGTTTCAAACATTGACAATCTTGGTGCAAACCTTGATTCCAGCATACTTGGGTATTTTGCAGAAAACAATTATTCATTTCTTATGGAAGTAACAGACCGCACCTGGATGGATCGCAAGGGTGGACATCTTGCACGTCTGAATGATGGCCGTCTGATTCTTCGTGAAGCAGCACAGTGTCCGGATGAGGAGATGGATAAATTCAAGGACATCTCCAGACACTGCTACTTTAACACAAACAATCTATGGATTAACCTGGTATCTCTGTATGATCTCATGAATCACAAAAACAGCATTCTTGAACTGCCGATGATTCGAAACCGTAAAAGGATAGATCCCTCAAGCAGCGATTCACCTGAAGTATTCCAACTGGAATCTGCCATGGGTTCTGCCATCTCTGTATTTGAAAATGCTGCAGCCGTTCGTGTTCCAAGGTCAAGATTCACTCCGGTTAAAAATTGTGAAGAGCTGCTTCTTTTATGGTCTGATTATTATCTGCTCACAGATGATTATAAAATTGTCCTTAACCCTGAACGGAAATCATCTCATGTTCAAATCAATCTCGACCCACTCTATTATTCCAGAATAGACCTGTTGAATGAACGGTTTCCTTTTGGTGCTCCATCACTTCTTGAATGTGATTCACTGACATTGAAAGGTGATATCCGTTTTGGAAAAAACGTCCGGATTATAGGTAACATATCAATATCAAACAGTAATTCAAAACCAATTTTCATTAAAGATAATTCTGTAATAAACAATGATATTACAAACTGAATCAGACAATTCTTTTTTTCTATCTGCTTTGCAGCATTTATCCCTTTTTCACTCCTGTTATCAGTTGTTGTCGGAATAAAGCGTGCAATTCACTCTGATTCTTGATTATCATTTTTGTTAACATACGTTTTTTTTCGAAAACAGCCCTGATAGAAAATATCAAACTATGTCTTCAAAACTTCATCAATTTCTCCTGGAAACTTATGAAAACCGGCACATGTTTACGTTTTCAAAAAAAAAGATGTCGGATATCCCGATTCAAATTGACGATCAGGATGATAATGACAAACTGGATGAATTCTGTAATATATTCTGTATAGTCGGCTCAAATGATAATTTCCGGATTGAACTAAGCGGCAACTTCCCGATTACAAAGGAAATATCCGATCTGGCCGAAATCTACAATGGTTTCTCCGACACTATCAATGGTAAAGTTATTTTACAACTTAACACCGAACAGATTGAAGTTCTGACCGACCTTGCAGACAAGATTCGTAAAACGTCCTTTTCGGGTCCATCAGTCAATAATGCCAACTGGATCTCCATCAGCGCCCGTACTATAAGTTCGCTTTATCGATTTGTAAGAACAATCAAGGAATTCAAAAATACCAGGAAAATAAATTAATCCTGTATCAGGACGACGATCCTAATTCTTAATTTCATCTGAACCGCATGTAACCAGTTGAACAGGATATGAAAACTGCCTGAATACCGGGTCTGTGAATGGATGATCCGCACCGGCAACAGCTATTCTGGCATCAATGTATACCATATATGTATTCTGAACATTCAGTTGCCATTTACAGGAAAACGAGCTGTTGTTTATCACACTTAATTGTGCTTTGTTAATCAGTTTCATGAAACCCCACTCACCATTAAAGGTAATATTCTGAGAAAAATTATCTCCGGTATAGATCTTCAGAACTGCAGATTTATTCTGAGCTGCAGGCCATTTGAAATAAGCTGATTTCCCTCCCGGGTGCAACTTGATCACCTGTCCTTCTACAACCAAATCAGCCCTGTTTTTATTTGACTTTGAAGGAGTTATTGTAATATCCATAGAACGGGGAGATCCATCCTGTTTAAAAAAGATATTTTTTATTCTTTCTGCACTTGAAAGTGAAGCTGCAAGATCAGGATTGAAATTTAGCTGCAACGTACCACTGGACTTGACCATCCAACCAGTTTCTTTCTTCACAATAAAAGCCGAAAGGATACGGTCATAAAACCCCCAGAAAGTACCGGTTGCAGGCCTGAAAAAATCCATAAAATCATTAAATGATGCATCTTCACCCCTGGGATTAAAAGGGAATCGACCAGAAAAACGTTCTGTAAAATTCTTTACAACTTCTGTCTGCCATTTCGAATTCAAAGCATTTGCAAGAACATCTGAAACTGCAGTACCGGTATACCGAAACGGATTTAGCAGGAGATTGCCCAGTGATGATGATAATTCCTCAGGCATATTGTTAAGTGTATTTTGAGTATAGTTCCACCCATCCAGAAGAGGATCACTCTCTTTTCCATTAAATACATTTATAACATTCTGCTCTCCCTGTGATTCAACAGTATTAAGCTTCTCGGCAAGTGTCAATATTTTATCTTTGTATCCTTCAAATCCCCCAAGGGCACCACCTGATGACCGGACAAATTTACGCAGGTTTTCAAAAAATTGATTATGATTGTCAAATGGAGAACTGCTTCCCAACGAAAAGCTTACTTTATCTTTTACTTTCCCGGTAATTTTGGAGGATTTAATTTTTGAAGCAGCTTCAAGTGCACTACTGCCAGCTTTCTCTGCAATGCTTTCGTTTTTTAACTGGGAATAATCAGCAACAGTTTCCATAAGGATCTGTAACTCTGAACCATCTGCCGCCAGTTTTTGTAAAATCCGTGAAGATCTTTTCATGTCACCAAAAGGTTCAGTTTCAACAGACCCAAGAAAACCAAGCCACTGAATCTTGAAATCACTCAGATATGCTTCCATCATATCGGATCTGAGTTTTTTAGTATCAAACGCACTTTCAGGAAGATCATCTTTAGTCATTCCAATAACCCAGTCGACCTTAAAAGGATTCCTTGCAGCATCTGTTAATGCATCGGAGACAAACTGATCAAATCCCTCCTGTGTATAAAGTGCACTTATTGTTTTGTTCGATTTCAGTATTCCCTCACTCTCCCGCTTCAGAATCTGATCGAGAGTAATCTCGGGTACATCACTGCTTAATTTTAAAATAACAGCCTCATATAAAGACCTGGCACCCGGAAGTCTGCTCAGGCGTCTTCTTGCATTGGAAACCAGGCGCTGATTTTCCTGAATTTTTGGAAACTCTCCCCTGCACAAATAAAACAGATACAATCCCATATTCTCATTCAATATGGTTTCAACCTGAGTAGGCAGACGCGATGTCTTTATAGTAGCAAGAACTGACTTTTTGATTCCTTCAAACAGTACTTTTCGTAATAATACGGTATCTTTTTCATTTTTACCGGAAGGCGCTCCTTCTGATATCAACAGATATGCTTTTAAAGATCTGTAAAGATCATCATATTCTTTTCCCGCAAGTTCTCCATAAGAATCTGTACGTCCGCGGATATCATATTCAAGATACCTCACAGCAGGTACAACCATGAATCTGCGTACCCTGTAAAAGTAACTCTTTTTCAGTTCTGATAATATTTCTTTACCATTATAAAATCCAAGCCTCATGCTCAGAGGCGCTCCGTGATCATCATATTTCTGTAACCGTACTATTTGTGACCTGACAACATCCATAGCCTTATATTGCTCTATCAAAGGCGCATCTTCGGCAGGTAACTGTTCCAGCGAGATCTGTACTTCATGGAGAAAAGTTTTTGTGTTTTTGTATGCCGAAAACATATATGCGCACACTACAAGAACCGATACTGTTAAAGCTGCTATAATGGAATAGTGCCGCGCCATCTGCTTTCGGGTTCTTTTCTGGGTTGCTTTTACCAGTGATTTGTTTTTAACCATTATTTCACGAAACAGCGGCAATACAAAAACTGATTTTATCTCTTTCAGGGTGGATCTTTTTTGTTCTTCATTATGGCGGGAATGAGTTCCAAACGCTTTATTCGGATTCAGCGGATGATTGACTATTGTAGAGCTGATACTGGATGTAGAAGTAACGGAAGTGGTATTTTGTTCGCTTTTCTGTTCAAAACAGCTTGTGAAATAAAATCCGCTGAAAATCGGCTTTCCTTCATAGCTTGACGATTTAAACAGTTCTGCAATCAGTGAACCCAGCTTTTGTTGAATTCCTTCAAAATGGATAACGAAACGACAGATCATCCGCTTTTTTGCTTCATCCCGTTCTTTATGAAGCTTATCCAGCCGCAGATCGGTCAGGGATTTGCACAACATATTGAATTCTTCAATGAAAGCAAATCTTGGTGTAATAGACTGAGATTTGGCAGAAAGAGTGGCACCAAAAATCTGTTCCTGACTTCTTTTAAGCTGCTCACCAAAATACTCCTTAAAACCTGGTACTTCATCTGTTCTGTTAAAAAGCAGATAAACCGGGAACTCAATACCCCATTGTGATATCAGCTCATCAATTCTGCTTCTGAGCTTTCGTGCGAGATCTTTTATACCTTTGTCATCACTGTTAAGAACCTCACTTGTATCTACAACAAGTGCGATTCCATCTACAGGATTCACAGGTCTGGCATCTTTTAGCGCAGCTATGAGCGCCTGCCACTCATCCTTGTTTTCCTCTTCCATATAACAGCCAGGTGTATCAATCCATACTGCTTCATTGGCAAAATACCACATAACCTGAGGCGCACCTTCAACGATCAATCCATCCTTTTCTGAAGGATAGCGGAGGGGGAAACTCAATCCTGAACCGGCTAAAAGAGAACTTTTTCCTGCTTTTGAGGTTCCACAGAGTAAAAACCATGGCCGTTCATAAAGGGCACTCTTTTTGAGTATTCCTCGTCTGTTAACGGCATCAGTATATCGGGCAACCGCCTCCCTGGTTTCTTTGCTGATTCTGGAAAAAACCTGTTGATTTCCCAGAAATGCAACACCCGATTTTTTAACTGAAGTTTTTGCAAAAACCATTCTTATAATTATCCATGAAATTGATGAAACCCAGAATAATACAGCTATAAACCATGAAAGATTATCCGGAATACGGGTCAAAACACCAATAACAGCAGCAGCTATCCCTGCAACAAACAGAATTAACCATGTGATAATCAGCCATGGTGATAATTTTTTCATAAATATTCCTTACAAGTTCTTAGCGATTGCATTTATCAGGTCATTTAAAACTGATCTGATTCAGCATTGTCATGATTTCGGTTAATTGAGAATTACTGAAACGAATTAAAACTGCGTAGAGTCCACCTGTAATTGCAGCAAGAATTAATGCAGACAACCATATCGGAAAAAAGAATCCACTGTTTTTTTTTCGCAAAGAGACATTGTCAGCTCTGCTCCCGTGAGGAGAAAGACCTGTTGAAGCCCGAATGCGTGTTCTGCGCAGCTTTCTCCCAAGATCATCTATAATTGCATGACGTTCTTCAAGGTTGAAAAGTTTGTATTTACCTTCAAATCCAAGCGATAAACAGATATAGTAAACCTCCAGAACATCTTTTTTCTTTTCAGTCTGAAGCAGAAGTTTTTGCAATTTGTTATAGAATTCTTCACCTGCGATATTATCACCAAACAGATCCAGCTGCAGCGGTCTGGAAAACCAGTAATCGCGACAAACACCGGGAATACTGAGCACAGTTTCATCAATCAATGCAACCAGTGCGTATTTTGCATCAAAAATTGATTCGCTGCTTATACCTGTTGCTTTACAGTTTTTCTCCAGCAGATTCAAAAAATAACCGATAAGTTTTCTGAGAGCCGCAGGCTCACCAAGATCTTCAGCTTCACGCATACGAATCACGATAAGAAAAATATCAGTACACAATCCGCTAAGGTCCTTGGCTGCTCCGAATGTTTTCGTTACATCAATTCTTAATGTCTGACTTGTAATTGTATCTACAAATGACGCACCCACATTGAAATCCTTGACAGTTTTAAGTTTTACATCCGACTTATTCTTTTAAAGCAAGCATTTCCAGTTTAAGTTCAGGATAGTTGTTTGGAAAATAAAATGCAATACTTCCGCTGCTTTGAATCCCGTTCCAGAACTGATTCTGCTGATCCAGAGAAAAATAGATGAATCCGGGTTTGGTCGAAAGGGTTTCAGGAGGACGCGATACATGCATGAGAGGTAATCCTGGCATTGCAGAAGAAATCAAAAGCTCAATTCTGTCACGCGAACACATTTTAATTCTTTGAAGAACCCCGACAATAAGTTCTTTTTCGGGGACACGCGCAGAAACACCTATATAAAATTTTGCACTTGATAACAATCTCTCATCCGGAACTTTACATACAAATGTAGCGGAATTAACCTGATCAATGGGAACGTTAACACATCCGGCTGAAATATCAGCCTCCAGTACCGTACGGATGATATGTTCAAGCCTGATTAGCGTTGCTGTAAGGTTCTGATGCTCGTACATGGGGAAATCTTTAAGAAAAACCTGTGCAGAAAAAGAACTCAGAGCACCTGCAAGCATGGAAAGATCGGTATACAATTGGAATGGGTGAGAAATACCGGAATTGTACTGATAATTTAGAAGCGGAGTATAAGTATTAAGAGTCTGAAGAAGTCGGAATGCAGTTTCTTCCGAACTTGAAAATTCTGCGAAACCGCCCTCTATCTGCCGCCTTCCCTGAGAAAGTGAACTGCATTTTGCCATGAGCAGTTCAAGAAGACTCCTTATCCTTCCCGTCAGGTAACGTGATGCGTTTATCTGCAATACAGGAGGTATGTACTCTTCATCCAGCTCTATAAGCCCGCTTGAGGTCCGTTTAAGTCGGGCAATCTGAACAGATGAATAACTGTCCAGCGATTCATCTTCAAAAAGAATCTGAAAATTAAATTCACCCAGTTCAATATCTTTATTCTGTGTACCAAAAACCTCATCTGTTATCTTGGCTGTCTTACTGTTATACCTGCAAACCGAATATTGATCTGCTCCTATACCACCGTAATTTCCCTTGCCTTCCACCATCAGCGGCAAAGCAAGATAAACATTGAGTTTCTGCTGGTCATGACTGAAATGATCTGTAAAAGATCGGGATTTCGGTGCAGAATTATCCACCGGAATAGAAAATACTGTACCATCGTATAAAACACCGGAACAGTTTTTCAAAGTAAACAGCTCATTTGCCAGGGCATCTTTGTCTATTTCAAGCTGTGTGATACCATAATAAAATGGCTGACATGCAGCAATTCTGGTGTTAATAGTGTTAAATAAATACTTCTCAGTCTGCTGGAAATGCTGCGGCTGAAGAAACATTCCCTCTTTCCATATAATTTTACTATAATTGGACAAGATACCCTCCGGCTAAAAGAATGTAATTTACAACAAATCTAAAATTTTCTGCAGAGAAAATTTTCCGCAGATTAAAAAAATAATATATATTATTTCGCTGTTAATTTAAATTATCTGATATCTGAATGAAGACAATCTTTGTGAAAGATAAACTTTTACAGAAATATCAAATCGACTTTTAGGTGATTTGTTTTGTAAAATAAATCGTTCAGATCTGATAAAACCGAAGTGCAGAGAAACGGCCTTTCCCCTGCGGCTTCTCACGCAAGAGAAGATAATCTGGTTTTGTCATTTATGATTGTTGTCCGGATATTTAAAAACTGTCGAAATAATTTCCAGTGAGTACATCATTGCTGAATATATCGGGAACTGATGTGACACTTTCAATCTGGGAAGCTTAAACCGGTAATGCAGATACCAGTAAAATACACTCGTAATGGAATTGTCACTATTCAGATATTAAATTAATTGAATAAACCCGATATTGGGAACACAATTACTTTTCTCTGCAAGGAGTTGCAATAATGAAAACCGGAACTGTTTTTCCACTCATTATGCGATTTATACTGATTTTCGGTATATTCAAAATAGCGTTCGCTGACGGATCCTTAACAGTACATACAGTTCCCGAGGGAATTGAAGTATGGCTGGACAATATGTTCATTGGAAATTCTCCTATAAACAACAAAAAACTCAAACCCGGCCAATATACACTAAAACTTGTTGATCCAGTTCAACGTTCAAGTACAGAGGAGGATGTTTTCATTCAGGACAATGAAACAACAGTTATTGAAAAAACCATAAAATCAAATTTTGGAACTCTAAAAATCACCTCGGATCCTGAAGGTGCTGAGGTTTATGTTTCTACTGAACTTGGAAAGACCCCGCTCTCAAACGAATTTATGAACCCTGGCAAATACAGGCTGGAAATCCGCCATCCCAACACAAAATACCATCCTATATCTGAAGATCTTGTTATACCCAAGGGTGAAATGGTATCCATTGCAAAAGAACTTGAAAAAGAAAAAACTTTTGGAAAAAAAGACATGTTCAGGCTGATTTTAGGAGCCGGAACTGCAGTTGGTTTCATTTTTGGTGCTATTGAATATGGACTTTATAAACAGTATAATGAACAGGCCGGGTTTCCCGTTGCTGATTCGGACAAATTACGTAAAGATGCAGATAAATCGAAATTTTTAAGTATATTAGGAATTATCGGCGGTTCACTATGCCTGACAGGACTTGAAATCGTAGCATTCTTTTAATAAAACCCAATAAGTGAAAGCAATATGACCAGACAATCGGATCAGGATTTTTCTGAAAACAGGAAAAAAATTGAAAAAACTTTTGTTGAAGGAGATATGCACAATTCTCTGTTTGGCAGTTTACAGCCTGGTAAAAAACTGGATGCAACATCTCTGGGCTCAACCAATCCGTATGCACAACAAACAAATACTGGACTCGGCAATACATCAATAAGGAATGGTACAGATATTCTCCCAAACGGAAAAGATCCCATTCCCCTTGGCTCCGGAACAGTTGTCGGATTACTCGGCTGCGGTGGAATGGCAAAAGTATACAAAATCTGGAACGAAAAACTTGAGGTTTTCAGAGCTGTAAAAATCCTGCTTCCAAACCAGCAGTCAGACTTAAAAAGCAGATTTGAAACTGAAGTCAAAATAACTGCAAAACTTCATCACCCAAATATCGTGGAAATCTATAATGTTGGTGAATGGAATGGCTTGCCATATCTTGAAATGGAGTTTATTGACGGTGAATCGCTGGAAACATTTATCTCAAAACATGGAAAACTGCCCGATTCAGTTTCCAACTCCATTGCAATTTTTATCGCACGTGCTCTGGCTTACTCACACTGTCAGGAATTTCTGATTTATGGCAAAACCTACCATGGTGTCATTCACCGTGATCTTAAGCCTGCGAACATTATGATCTCTAAAAACGGTGATGTCCGGTTGATGGATTTCGGGATTGCCCGCCCCACAGAAACGAGTCTGCATACTGTTGAAGGAAATATTGTAGGAACAATGCAGTATCTGTCTCCGGAACAGATGGACGGAGTGGATATAGACTGCCGTACAGATATTTATTCCTTTGGCGCGATTCTTTACGAAATGCTTACCGGTACAAAAACATTTCCTCAGGATACAATTACAAACCTGATGAAAAAGAAAATAATGAACGATTACCGCAGGTTTACAGATTTTGATTTCCACATCTCTCCGATGCTGTCAAAAACATCTCAAAAATGTCTTCAGCTTAACAGAGAAGATCGTTATCCGAATATGGAAACCCTGCTTAGAGAACTTGAATCGATTCACAGATCAATTTCCAATGAACCACCGGCAAAAGTTATCAAGCTGTTTCAGGCTAATCCTGAAAGTTTTGGGAGCTTCAGAAGAAAAAATAGCATTGCGAAATTCTCGGGAAAAATTCTGGTTCCAATATCTGCTGTTGCAATTATTGCAGCTTTAATTACATTTTTCTTACTGACAGGACCTGATATCAAACTGGGAAATGAAAAAACTGTCGCTTCAGTTACACCTGAACAACCTTCTATGGAGCAAAGTACTGATACCAGGTCTCCAGTCACAGAATCTCCACAAACAACAGACAGCCTGAAACCGCTTTCATCATCTGAAAACAAACCGGTTTCAAATAATGCAGAATCTGTAAAAAAGCCTGAAGCAAAACCTGCCGGTACAGTCAAACCTAAACCTAAACCCCAAAAAGTACCTTCTGTAACAAAAAAGCCTTTGCAAGAAACGATTAGACAGGAATCCCCAAAACCGGAACTTTCTGCTGTTGAAAAACTCAAGTTAAAATATGAAAGCAGTGATCTTCTTGAAACAGGAAAAAAAGCAGCAATAGCCGGCGCTTACAGCGATGTGATTACAGCTCTGGAAAAAGTGGATGAAAACGGGCCTGAAGGTCAGTTACGAACCCTTCTTCTTTTTGAAGCATATCTTAAAACAAACAGAAATAAAGATGCTTTATATATTGCAAACAGCAAAAACTACAATGATGCACAGTATGATTTTTTATGTGCAAAAATGTACGAGAGTATGGGAAAAACAGGACAAGCCCTCCAACTTTTTCAAAGCGCATTAACCAAACCCAGTGTTGTCCGGAGCAGAAACGAAATTCGCAACGATGCTCTGTATTATACTGCAATAATATGGTCAAAAAATCATGTACAAAACCCTTCTCCTGAATCTAGAATTCAAGCCCTAAATGCCTGGAATATTGTAAAAAGAGCATACAGTAATAAACCGGATCACCCAAGATTTAAAAAAGCCAACAGTGAACTGGCGTCTATACAATAATCAGTTTATTTAAAGAATTGTTGAGTTTTGTTGTTTTTTCAACTATTTTATTTAACCATATTGCTTATTTTACCCAGGTAAGGAACTCATATGAACAAAACAATTTTCTTTTTGATTCTTCTGGTGTTTTCAGTTTCCTATTCAGAAACCCATGTAACAGGTGATATAACATCCATGGTACTTGAATCTGATGGTAATCCATACATTGTAGAACAGGATCTACTTGTACCTGACGGGAAAAAAGCTGTTATTAAAGAGGGTTGTATCTTTTTATTTAAACCCTTTACCGGACTTCATGTACAGGGTCACCTTGAAGTTGAAGGATCTCAAGATAACCCGGTAATCTTTACAACTATCAATGATGGTGAATTTAATTCCCAAAGCGAACAACTTCCTAACCCGTTTGACTGGAATGGTATACTTGTATCACGTGAATCAGGAAAAGTTACATTCAGTAATTTCAGTCTCCGATTTTCCGTTTACGGCATAAAATCCCAGAATACCAATATCAGAATTGAAAATGGACTTTTCAAACAAAATGGACAGTTTCATTTTACAATTAATGATAAGATCCAGTATGTCCAGGATAACATACCTTTTTCTTACTCAATTTCAGACAGTGATGAATCTGCTTCTGTAAAAAAACCAAAAACCGGAATGAAAAATAAAGACAAGAAGGATAATGTCAAATTAAAAAAAATCTTACGAATCTCTTCACTCTGCGTTGGCGGAGCTGGTCTGATAACAACTGCCATTTTTGGGCCACAATTACCTAAAGCTTATTCAGACTGGGACGACGCAGCAAAAGCAGAACCCGACAATGCGATGCGCGAATATCATGACAAGAAAAAAGCGTATCATTCAAAATTAACAGGTACAATAATTGGAGCATCGGTTTTCGTTCTGGGTGCAACAGGATTCGGAATCTCGTTCGCTTTCTGATTAATACCTGAATTCGAATTATTCCTTTACACCTGTCTTTTTCGTGTACATGAGCATAACGAGACTTTTTACCCATCTGGCCTTATCACCAGATTTCTTTCATAAGCATAAAATCCGTTGTACAAGTTCTCAGCAATCTTGCAGGCACAAACACCCATTCAGGTATTAAAGAATACGATCAAGTTCTATTCTCGATTTTTTATCGAGTTGTGATATATCTGCAATTGCATAGATATTGCCCATAACATCTCTTATCATTAATCCATCTCCACTCTTTCTGATTGCAGTGTATGGATTTTTCAGCACGAATTTAAAATCTCCCCTGTCTGTCTCAACTTCAAAATACCGGTTTCCCAAATAGATCCGGGTATTGATTATTCTCTTTATTTCAGGAATGATATAGTTTTTTTTAAGTTCATCCTGTGCAATTTTTTGTGATAGTTGATCCAGCCTGTTCATACTGTCTATAACAATCGACCTGTTGTTTTCGGTAAGCAAAGATATCTCTTTTCCGATTCCGGTTGCAGGACGAAGCCATACTATATCAACCGGAAACTGTTCACCTTTTGTGTCAGTTGCCAGAACCTGATCCCCTTTTCTTGTCAATTTTACTTCTGCCAAAGTTTTCATCCTCCCCACATTACAGACTGTAATTCATTTATTTTCGTATGTGATTGCACCAAATCTGCATAAATCCCGTTATTTCTCACCAGTTCATCATGATTACCGATTTCCGCGATTTTGCCTTCATTAATTACAATGAGTCTGTCTGCGTTTCTCAATGTAGATAACCGATGAGCGATTGCAATTGTTGTACGCCCTTCAATCAGCCTGGCAATAGCTTCCTGTATCTGTTTTTCAGTTGTTGCATCAACTGACGACGTCGCTTCATCAAGAATAAGAATCGGTGGATTATGAAGTATTGCTCTTGCGATTGAAACTCTCTGTTTTTCTCCTCCCGACAGCCGTTCTCCGCTCTCACCAACAAGAGTATCATAGCCATCCGGTTTCCGAATAATAAACTCATGAGCATGAGCAGCCCTTGCCGCTTCAACAACATCTTTAAATGAGACATGATTCATTCCATATGCGATGTTTTCGGCGATTGTAGCATTAAACAGAAACGGTTCCTGCATTACAATACCCATGTTGGCTCGTAATTGTGATAATTCAATTTTCTCGATCGGTAACCCGTCTACATTTATCTGACCGGAATCCGGTTCATAAAACCGGCTCAAAAGGTTAATGATTGTACTCTTCCCCGCACCGGAACGTCCCACCAACCCGATGGTTTCTCCTGGAGCAATAGAGAAGTTCAGACCTTTTATTACCTCTTTTCCTCTTTCATAACTGAAGCGCACATCATGAAACTCGATAGCTCCCTTTATGGATGGTAGAGTAACTGTGTCGACACTATCATGAGCTTCCGGAGCTGTATCAATCACTTCAAAAATTCTCTCGGCCCCGGAAAATGCATGTGTCATCCAGTTGAAAACTACCGAAAACCACTGCAAAGGACCGTAAAACAACCATATATATCCCTCAAATGCAATAAGGTCACCCAATGTCATCGACGGATTGGTTCCTGTAATTTTTCCTGCCGAGTAAAACCATACCAGTGCAATGCCGCCAGACATTACAAAATATAATATTTCATTGAAACTCCCCGATATGCGCTGGGTTTCAATTCTTGTTCTTGCCAGTTTCTCGTTTACCGAATCAAATGCTTTAATACGATGTTTCTCTTTTGAACAAGCCTTTATAACCTTTAGCCCCTGAAGAGATTCACTTAAAACAGAATGAATATGCCCTACAATAGTTCCTTCACGAAGAAAAAGCGGATTCAGTTTTTTCCAGAACCAGC
>JAAYEB010000070.1 GCA_012728995.1 Fibrobacter sp.
ATGCAGGTTTTTGTTTGGTGTTGCAGATACAATTCTAAACGTTTATTTTTAAACTGTTTTAAAAGCGGGCGCGAGGAAATACTTAATGCAAATCCAATTTTCTAAAAGCACTCTTGATAACATTTCAAATTTAGAGAATCGATTGCGTGATCTTATAAATAGTCATAGATTAAAATTTATCCTCCTAAAAAATCATGAAAATTGGAACAGTTTATGTAGCTCATTAGATTTAATCGAAGATACTCAAATTGCAATCGAATCTTATTCTTATTTTAAAGATCTTTCAGATGCTGGAGCGACCTATTTAGTTATTTATGGGATTTTACAAACACTGCTTTTACAACAAAATTCTGTAAAGAATATTGCTGAAGCTATCGGTTTAAATTACAAATTACCCAAAGAATTGAACAAGATTAGAATTATAAGGAATAGTGCTGCTGGCCATCCTGAAAAAGAGGTTGAAAAAGGCATTAAAAAATCTTCTTTTATTATTAGGGCGTCTGTATCTCCATTAGGGTTTGAAATGTTAACATCTTATTCAAATCTTAATGAGGAATATCATTCGGTTTCTATTATAGATCTCATTAAGATTCAAAATGATTTCATAAATCAAGTACTGGTAGATATAGTTAATGAATTGGAGAGACAAGTAATGGCACATAGAAAAAAACATGCTGGATTAAAATTAGTTGATATTTTCCCAACCACCTTGAACTATCATATTGGTAAAATATCTGAAGCTGTTCATCGAAACGACCGTTTCGATTTGGGTATTGTTAATATTCAAACGATTAACAATGCAATAGAAGATTTAAAAATAGAGTTGACAAACAGAGGCATCTGGGGAGCATACGATTCAATTGATTATCATTATGAATATATTGAATACGCATTAAATAGAATTTTAGGTTATTTTAATTCTGATAGCAATTTGAATCAAAAAGATGCTTATGTCTTTTCTAAATTTCTAAATGAACAATTAATCTCATTAAAAGATATTGTAAAAGAAATTGATGATGAATATGCTTCTGAAACTGTTTAAAAATCACACGTCATTTAATCTTTAAAAATGCATCCAAAAACAAAACAAGGCGCGAATAAAAGCATTTATTTACATTATGAAAACACCTTCTTTAAATGACTATCTGAATTATAATGGAGCCCATTGTTTTAGGCTTTGGGCTTCACTTGACAATAATTGGGTTTGCCCTGGATGTAAACGGTCTAAATTTCAAATAATGCGATGGACAACAAGATTTTACCAAAAAAGTGATGGTACCAGAGAAACCTATAAAGGTTGGATGGCTGGCCTTCATGGCCATCATGATCATTCCGTTGATTATAGGTCTTCACAACCACGTAGATTTTTAGAAACAATTATCTGTGATCAGTGTAATGCTGCGGATGGAGCAGTAAAAAGGAAACTGAAATTAGACAGCAATTTCTCTTTTTCTCCATTTGAAATTACTCAATTTGTGATACCTACACCGCATTCTAAACATAAAATTAATTACGAAATTGCAGAAAACATTTATAGGTATGTCTCAACTATAATGCACTAAATAAAAACCAATGAATATGACTTATAAATATATGGAGGGCAATAGTGAATAGAAATGAGAAGTTTTTATACATTTAGAGACTTGCAAGATTTTTAAGTGAAAACGAAACGAGAATATCTGGGAAAGAGCTGTCAGAACATTTAAACAGAAATAAGATCCAAACTAGTTATGGCACTGAATATGAAGGTGGAAGAGGAACATATCGTCTTATTGCAGCTGTTTGGAAATGGATAAATGATGACCTCGGTTTAAAAGATGAAGCAAAATTAGTAGCAGAATCATTTGTTGACTCTAATGATTTGTATGCATATGATTAATTTCATCACTACTTTCAATAATTGACATAAACTATCATGAATAAATTTGAAATATCGTTAGAGGAATATAAACAAACGCCTTGGTTTCATAATGTTAACCCTTCAAGACTGATTTCGTTTGAGGATTTTACTGCATGGTTAGAAGCAATTCTTCATAATTCTTGTAATATTTGGGAAGAAAATGGAGAAATGTTTTTAATTGAAATTAAACAATTAGTTGAAAGAGTTAACGGGCTTAAAATTGAGGTTTATTCAAATGAACATCCTCCACCACATTTTCATGTGAAATCACCAAATGTTAATGCAAGCTTCGAAATAGAAAATTGTGACTTTATTGAAGGAATTGCCAGTAATAGTGATAGAAAGAAAATAATTTATTGGCATAAATATGCGAAATGTAAATTGATTGATGCTTGGAATTCTACAAGGCCAACGACATGTACTGTTGGACAATACAGAGGAAATCAATGAATAAGAAATCGCGCCCAAAGACAAAACAGTTTAAGAACGATTGCCCAACAGCGGTAGCCAGGTTCCGCTATCGCTGCACCTAAATTTTCCTACGCATTCGCTGCGGAAAACTTCTGGCGTACCGCGAACCGTTGAACAAAAGCGCTTCGCGCTGGCTTCACAACTTTCATTTATTTTCAGCCGCTTTTATTCTATGTAAAATCACATATTCATGATTCAAGTGTAACGTGCAGTTTATATCATTTTTACTTCTGGGATAATTTTTTCAACTTTTTTCACAGGAGTTTTTTATATCTGCATTACGTCAGAATTTCAATCTGATTTAGAAATTATGATAATCTGGTAAGGCATGCGCCCTTTATTAGCAACTGCTACACTTACGGTTGAGTACGACAGAATACGAGCTGGGTTGCCTTCGATATTTGAGAAAAAACCTATAATTTTCATACGGATTTATAACAGGGACTATACACAGCTTTCCACACGCCTCCGATATCAATTTTTTGTTCTATTCCGTTTCGTATTTCGAATTTTCCTAATCGTTTTGTTTCGAATTTCTAATTGCTGCCGCGGGGATCGTATCCGCTCGGTGAGCATGACAATCTTTGATCTTTTAAGAATTCAGGTGTGAATTTATCAAATGAGCTGATTTTTTTAACCGCACATAATCGATAAAAAGCTATAGCCGGGTTTCAATTTCTTGCAATGAGTGCTCACTTAGTCCTCTACCACGTTCTGTGGTTATACAAGAAACGCTCAATGCTGTCAAAACCTGTACAAAAGTTGTTTGCTTTTTGCATCTTTTGGTACCTTGCATATAATATCCCGTTCTAGTGTAATAGTGATCCTGTTTGAACAATGGGTATCCTTTTATTTAAATTATATTAATTGCGGAAAACAGACATTGTTTGCAATATGCGCCCATTTAAGATAAAATAATGAGGTGGGCTAAAAACCAAAAACCCGGTTCAAAATATGAATAAAACAAACACAATTAAATTTATATTGTTAGTTACCTTTGTCTCTATTTTAACGACACTTCAATATGGATGCCTTGATCAAAATATAAATGAATCAACGACAAAAAATCAGATTGATTCACTTTTAACTCCGATATCTACGATTGAATACTACACACAACAACAAACAAGCAATAAAATAGTAACCGTAAAAGGAAACGTGACCAAAATTTTATCAGACGATACAGATGGAGACAAACATCAAAGATTCATTATTCGGATTTCAAATAATCACACTCTGCTGATTGTGCATAATATTGACATCGCGCCTCGCATTGAAAATCTAAAGGTAAATGATGTTGTATATGTCCATGGAGAATACGTATGGAATGATCAGGGAGGTCTGGTACATTGGACTCACCACGATCCTGATGAAATACATGAAAATGGATGGATAGTAATAAACGACAAAAAATATCAATGAAAAAAAAGGGAAAATAAAAGTGCACCCCAAATAAAGAAACAAATAAATGGGCGCATACTCCATACAACAGCCACGGCCATAAATGCATCAGTAATCCTTAGTTTCACTTCGAATTACTGATGCACTTCTGGCGGGTGCGGCGAACCGTTGAACAAAAGCGCTTCGCGATGACTTCACATAGCCACTTTTTCGCTATGTAAATTCATTTATACATAATTTAAGTGTAATTTGCAGTTAATCATTTTTACTCCTGTGATAATTTTTTTAACTTTTTTCACAGGAGTTTTTTATGACTGCATTACGTCAGAATTTCAATCTGATTTAGAATTTATGATAATCTGGTAAGGCATGCGCCCTTTATTAGCAACCGCTACGCTTACGGTTAAGTACGTCAGAATGCGAGCTGTTTTGCCTACGATATTTGAGAAAAATCCAATAATTTTCATACGGATTTATAACAGGGACTATACACAGCTTTCCACACGCCCCCAATATCAATTTATTGTTCTATTCCTGTTTCGAGTTTCGGATTTCTTATTTCGAATTTTCAATTGTCACTGCGGGGGTCGTGTGCGCTCGGCGAACATGATGATCAAAAAATCATGCATTTCATCTATCACAAGCTATGAGATTTAGCACAGCTAACCAGATATTATATCTTAAAAAATGATGTTATTTCACCTTTCCGCTGAAAATCACCTTTCTATCAGAAAGTAATCTGATAACATAAATTCCCAATGCTGAGTTTTTGCCGGATATGGAAAAAGAGGATCTTCCTTTTTTAATTGTACCGACATCAACTGCATGAATCAATTGGCCACGAATATTTATCATCTCTGCTGTAACATTATCGTATGATCGGGAAGCCGAAATGGTCAGCAGATTTCGTTTCCTGTTAAATGAAGCAGTTAACATTTTGTCACTCTGCGCATCGGTACCGGGAAAAATGTCGCGTATCGAGGTTGGCGGTTCGCCCTCCATGTCTTTGGTATATTTGATTATCCTGGGATTGTCTGCATTGTTATCAGAAAATATCAGACACGAAACGGACTGTGGAGGTATTGTGTACGAAAAGGACGAACCGGAAAGAATATTTGTGAAAGTAAAATCGGCTGTATATGATGATACTGTATCCCAGTTTATGGCAAACAGGGAAACATTGTTTTCATCATCCTTATAACCATATGATCTTACATACGAATTGACAGATTCGTTATGAATCATGTGTTTTTTTGAATATGTGGAAAAAAGCTGATACATATAATAAACCGGGCGGGGCTTTTGGGATCCATCCAGAAAACCGAGTGTCCACCCCTCTCTGATACTCCATGGCATAATTGAAAGCAACATTTCCTGTGCACTGGAAATACCAACAAAATCGGCAAACCACAATCCCGCATTGAATGTTCCCGGTGAAGCATCATGTGTTGAATGCTCGGGATCACCATCCCAACTGATATTGGTTTCCCCGATAATCAGCGGTATCTCTTTTCCACCAGCATTCTGATCAATATATGAACGCGCATTCGTATAGAAATTCTTCATCGATGAAATATCATTGTGTACATTCCGGTATTTACATTGGTCAGCACTGTTTGGATAATAGTGAAGTGAAACGGCATCCACATATTCTCTGCACCGGGAAATAAAATCCGGTATCCATTCACCGTATTTATGTGAAAGCTCCAGGCCCACAATCTTCAGATCCGGATACTCCTCCCTGAGACGAGAAGCAACAGCATTGAAATCGGTACAATAATTATCCAGTGTATAACTGCTCAGGTACTCAACACCATAATCGGGATTAGTCGCCAGATTATCCGGATACAGGTCAGGTTCATTTCCAATAGACACATAGGTAAATTCACCCAGTGTTTTAAAATATGAAACCATATCCAGTGCCTTGTTTACCCGGTCTTCAGTACTGGTTGAATTTGCAAGCTGCAGTTGTAAAAGCGGCTCCGCACCCACCTCCTGGCAATAGTTATAGAAATCCGCCAGTACATCTTCACTTACCTTATCCGGATAATCCACATCCACTGATATTCCGCCCAGACGCAGCATGCGGGGATTCAAATCAGCTACAACAGACTCGGTTCCGGCAATACTGTTCCCCCAGGTCGGACACCACATCCAGTAATTATGTCCGAAAAACTGATCGGGCAGGGTATTGATAATATTATCACCATCGACCGAAATGTTTAGCTGTTCCTGTTTCATCTTGCCAGCCACAGCAAAGACCATTGAAAAAGCAATTGTTGATATCAGAATACTCATTTTCATTGAATATCTCCTTTAAAGTCAAATAGTGTACATACTTCTGTGTGCAAATATCCCGAGCCAAAATGACCCGGATATTGTGTTTCGGTTCAGCTCTCCATTATTACTGAGCTGTATACAGAAATATATGACAGATATTGAACTCTTGTTTCTGGAATAATTTCACTTATTAATCGATTTGTCATACTGTTTCATATAACTTCACTGTTTTTTCTGAAATATCATGTATAATTGTATTATAACGACTCATATCTTTTAATATGGAAGACATCCGGATGATGTACGCTGTATGAAAACAAAATGCAACAGACCTGCACTAAAAAAGGCTGTCGAAGTAATAAGGAGGCTGGTATCCGATTCACCTCACACCCGGTTACCGCCGATTCGCGAGCTGGCAAAAATGGTTGGCGTCTCAAAGGTAACGATCAGCCGTGGAATTGATGAACTAAAAAAAGAGGGGCTGATCACCAGTAAATGGGGCAGCGGGATCTATCCATCCGCGTGTGCTGAAGATCCGGACTCTTCATTACGTCTTCAGGGTTGTAAGCAAAACAAGGTGGAAGCGGTTCTCGATATATTCAAGCAGGATATTCTATCCGGCAGGTTCAGGACCAACCGTCCATTGCCACCGATAAATCAGCTTACTGTACAGTACAATGTAAGTTACCCGACAATGCGCAAGGTGTTATCGGTTCTGGTTGACCAGGAGATACTCAAGCGTAGCGGGGCTAAATATTTCTTTTTCACCAATCGTGGATGCAGAAAGCGGCGCATAGCAGTAATTGCCCTGGCTTTAAGCCCTGCAGGAATCAAGGTTGTTTCCGAGAGGGAACGTACATTTTATCGACTGCTTTCATCTGCGGCTCTGCAGCATAATATTGACCTGGAGATTATTGGTTATAATGATTATCTTGATAGACCAACCTTTTATCTTCCTCAAGGCCGGTCGATTGAATTCCATCTGAAAAATTCCGGAATATGTGGTGTCATTCTTTCTTCATATCATATGAAGGATTCTGTAGGATGTTTGCGCAGACTCCTTTACTCAGACATTCCGGTATCCGCATGGATAGAAGACCGCGGAATCATGGAGTCGGTTGATCGGTACAGCTTTTATGGGCGAAAACTGACCTATTTTGACTCCAGCTACTCTATACTTCCAGGACTGGATGCAGGCAGGTATCTTCTAAACAAAGGCCATCGCCACATTGCGTATATTTCACCTTTTCACCGCAGCCCATGGTCGCGTAATCGTCTTAAAGGATTACAGAAGGCGGCAAAGGCATTTCATCCTTTCTCAGAGATTTATCCCTGTATTCGCAGTGAATTCATGAATGATTATAGTTTCATGGAACAGGTTCTGGAAAACACGGATACAGATGTAACATGTTTGATGGAAAAGGTTACAAAGAAGATCCCATCCGGTTTGAAAAACCGGCTCCAGACGGTCAGCCTGGAGATTGATACCTTGTTTCGTGATGTTCTCCTGTATGAATATTGCAAACCTCTGATAGTCAAAGCTCTTTCAAACAGTTCCATTACTGCCTGGGTTTGCGCTAACGACCTGATTGCAGGCCTTGTTATGGATTATCTTGATGAAAAGGGGATTTCTCGCTCCAGACAACCGGCAATCATCGGCTTTGACAATTCATTTGATAGCCTGGTACGCAAGCACAGCTCCTATGAGTTTAATACTGAAGGAGAGATTCAGAACATGATAAATCATCTTCTCTATCCGTCGAGCCCGATCTATGCAGATACCTCTACAATCAGGCTAAGCGGTACAGTAATTGAACGCGACAGCAGTTGAGCGGCATCTGCAAACTGATTTTTGATTTATATAATATGTAAATATTATGCGGGGCTGAAGACCTCTGTTTACGCACACCCGCATACCTGATATTCATTTTGACATTTAAGATCATCCGGGTCGCCGGGTGCACACGACCCCCGCGTTATTTTATTGCAGCTTTGTAACTTAAGGTTTGGGGGCGTGCGACACGACATTAGATAACTGTAAACACAATTCTGATGCCGGCTATACATGCCCGAATAAGGAAAATCCAAGCTGTTGCTTCAAATCGCTTCACACAGATGAGGATTTTCAGGACCTCTTCAAGATATTGCAGCCGCAATTCAAAGAATTTACTAAACTGGTGTTGCCAAAAATACTCTCGATTTAAGTGATAATAAAACAGGGACCAGTTACTTACCACCTGTTATATCAATGAGATAAGTATATGCAACTCAAAATGGTGTTGCATAATAATGAACATTTTATTGAAACCAATAAACGCTGGCATTCAGAATTTTTATTATATTAGCTTACAGAAACAGGATTAAACCATGATAAATATTTTTGAATATCTCGATTATCGCCAATACCTCAAAGACTTCTATGAGAATGAAAAGAAAACCAAATCCTGGTTCTCCTACAGATATATATCATACAAAGTGAAACTTGATCCGGGTTATATTGTAAAAGTGTATCAGGGAAAGGTACATCTTGGAATAAAGAACATCGAATCGTTTGCGGATCTCATGATGTTGACAGGGAAGGAGCGGGAATACTTTACCGAGCTGGTTCTTTTCGGGCGTGCGAAAAATCAGAATGAAATCGAACAGCGTTTTGAGAGATTACAGTCTATAAAAGGTGTAAAGTTCCGGACAGTTGGCGACAGTAAATCAGAATTTTTCAGACAGTGGTACCACATGGCAGTACGTTCGCTCATCAGCATTTTCCCATTTGACGGAAAAGATTATCGAAAACTGGCATCCATGCTCACACCAAAGATCACCGCACAACAGGCACGGGAATCCATACAACTGCTTGAACGCCTCAACATGATCATCAAAGGCAAAGACGGCCTGTACCGTGTTACCGAACAGTTTATATCAACAGGTGAAAAGTGGACATCGGCCGTAATACGAAATTATCAGAAAAAAAATGTGGAACTTTCTCTTTCGGCCATAGATACGCACAATAAGGAACTTCGCGATATCTCCTCTGTTACAATGACAATTAACATGGAAAATATTGATATACTTCGGGAAAGAATACGACAATTCAGACAGGAAATGCTGCTTATTTCTCAGAACGAACATAATGATGATGCAGTTGTACAACTGAATATCCAACTGTTTCCAGTAGCGGTCAGTAAATGGAAGAAGGAAAAATGATGGTTGTACGCACTGTTTTTACAGCAATAATTTTCATTCTCATCCAATTCATCTCCTGCTCTGATCAGTTAGTCGGAGGGGCAGGTGGAGAAACGACCAACGGGATTGTCGGTATGATTCGTAATGCTGATGACACACCGGCTTCTAATACTATTGTTAAACTTTTTCCTGATGATTACGATCCTGTAAGCGGTAATCCATTGCCCCTCAGTTTTGTCGATACTGCTGATGAGGAAGGAAACTACTGTTTCGACCATATAGATTCGGGAAGCTATACCATTTTATCCCGCAATCAGCAAACAATGTCAAGTGCACTGAGCAGAGATGTCTCTGTCAGTAATGATTCAATAACAACTGTTCCTGAGGCAAAGCTGAACCATTGTGGTTCGATATTATTGGATTTATCTTCGAGTGATGAGATACAGGGAGAGTATGTGTATATCCCTGGTACAGATATTTCTTCATCAATCGACAGTGCCGGATCGGTATTTTTGACCGATGTACCAGCCGGTACTCTCAGTGTGATCATGCTTGCTAACGAAAATACCGTAAATCAGAACATACTCCGCAATAAAATCACAGTGCCTGCCGGAGATACAGCTATAATTGAATTGCCACTCTGGAAATACAACCGGAAACTTGTTCTTAATACAAGTATTTCCGGTGCAAATGTACAGGGAGATGTTTACGGATTTCCGGTGCTTATTCGATTGAATACCCGGAATTTCAACTTTTCACAAGCGGAAAATGATGGCAAAGACATTCGCTTTGTTACCACTGTTGGGAGATTGCTTGCCTATGAGATCGAGCGGTGGGACAGTGAAAACAAGCGTGCGGAAATATGGGTTAAAGTCGATACAATTTTTGGTAACAATAGCTCACAGACTATTACCATGTATTGGGGAAATCCGGACGCAATCGATAAGTCAAACAGTAACATGGTGTTCGATACTGCTGCAGGTTTCCAGGGAGTTTGGCATATGAGTCAGGCTGGTAATACGACTGCATTTGATGCCACAGCCAATCATTTTGACGGCACACCCTGTAATATGAATGAGAATTCGTCAGTTGATGGGATGGCAGGTCTCGCACAGCGTTTTGATGGCGACTCCAGCTATTTTACTCTGTCGGGTACGGCAGACAGTAAACTGAATTTCCCACAAAACGGAACATATGCGCTTTCTGCATGGGTTTATACGGAAGTAATTGATTCCACGGGTCATTATATAATCTCTAAAGGAGACAGAAGTTACAATCTCAACCTCAGCGGCTTCGATCTCTGGGAAATTTATGATATTGTTGACGGTTCGGGTCTGCAATCAATTTATACCGAGCCGGCGCTAAAGGAGTGGAAATACCTGACCGGTGTGCGCAACGGTGAAGAAATGCGTCTTTATGTAGATGGTGTATGCATGGACAGCAATCTGGTAATAAAGATAGGTGTTGTCAGAAATGACGCCTACGATGTACAGATTGGTAAACGGGCCGAAAGTGACTACGGATACTGGAATGGGATGCTTGATGAGGTGTGTATAATGAGTATCGCACCAGGTCCCGATTGGATAAAACTCTGTTATATGAATCAGCGAAAGGATGATAAACTGGTTATATTCGAATAGAACTTTTTAAGTTGAATAACGGTAGTGCCGTGATTGTGAAACGGTAAGGTTAATTTGGTTTAAAAGGTTAAAAGTTTAAGGATGGCTACCCGTGGCGACCCCGGCAAGGAGATACGGACATCACGCAAGGAAAAGAGGTCACTGTTGCCGTTTATGTGGCATATCGGGTACTTTAGCCTTTAATGAACACACATTTTTTCACAGAAAAACAGGTGCTCTGGTTCAAATATCGACTTATGCACCTGGTCCGGTGTACAATATTCACCAACACCGATGTTGAATCATCCTTCAACATTAATTTATCTGAAATCCTTTTTTTTTATTAATAAAAAGTATATATATAGTATTATGAAACGGATATACTCATATTTTGATTACCAGAAATATTTGCGGGATTATTACGAAGAGAAAAAACTGGAAAATGAGTTTATTTCTTTCAGGTATATGGGAAAACACATGGAACTGGATCCTGGATTTCTGTTAAAGGTAATTCAGGGCAAGCATCATCTGGCTAAAAGATCCATTGCTCCAGTATGCAAGTTTTTCAAATTTTCTGAACAGGAATCACAATACTTTGAAGTACTTGTAAGTTATAACAAAGCCAAATCATCATCAGATATTAAACTCTATTTTGAACAGTTAATGGCACTAAGAGAAACAAATTCCCGGCCCGTTGAAGAGTGGCAATACTCATTCTACCAGAAATGGTATCACAGCGCAATTCACGCTCTTCTGTCGATTTATGAATTCAAGGGTAATTACAAGGAGCTTGCCTCACTTCTTACCCCCTCCATTTCTGCCAGACAGGCCAGAGAATCTATACGTTTATTGAAAAAAATCGGAATGGTGCGCTGTGAGAAAGATGGTATTTACTATCCAGCCGACACATTTGTAACAAGTGGGAACCGGTGGCAATCGGTAGCAATACACAACTTTCAGAAAGAAACAATTAATCTCTCGGCTCAGGCCCTTGATCTTCATCCCAAAGAGATCCGTGATATTTCTACTGTTACCGTAGCCCTTTCCATCAAAGATCTTCCCGAAATACGTGAACGCATCCGCAATTTCCGGAAGTCGATTTTAATGCTCGAAAACGATAATAAGCCGGATACAGTTTTTCAAATCAACATACAGGTTATCCCCCTCACAAATACCCTTGGGGGTGACCTGTGAGATTTTTTATTCTGCTGTTATTGATTCTAATACAATTTTTTGCCTGTTCAATTGATATTGCAGGAAGCAAAGGCGGATCCGAAACAACCAACGGAGTTGTTGCCTGTATTGTGAACAGTAATGGTGTTCCCGCAGCCGGCAGTACAGTACGACTTCGCAGGGCAGATTATATTAGTGAATCTGCAATTCTTGCCAAAAAAGTAAAATACTCAGACAGCACAGATTTTGTTACAAACGATTCAGGGAAATTTTTTATTCCCAATATTATGCCGGGATCTTATTGTATTGAAGTACATGATACAACAGATCCGCTCACGGGCGGAGCCGTACTTTTCAGTTTTACCCTCAATAATAATGATACTATAGACCTGGGCACCGATTCACTGCGTCCTTTTGCGGTATTGAGCGGTTACGTTGATTCAACTTTATCCTCAAACAAGCAGTTGCTTGCTCAGATAAGAGGTCTTGAACGTCTGGTTAAGGTTAATTCAAACGGATCGTTTTCGTTTGATGACCTCCCTGAAGGTTTTTTTAATGTCGTTATCACCGAGGCTGCATCTTATGAAATTTCAAGAGAAATATTTAATGTTGAAGCACCATCTGATGATACAACTACGGTTACGGTATCGGGCAGTTATACCTATTGCGGCTATATGTACCTTGACAATCTTGCTGCCTCCATACCCGCTTCCACAATGCTGACAAATTATCCTCTGCTTATCCGGCTCCATTCTTCATGGTTTGATTTTAATCAGGCAACAGCTCTGGGAGATGATATCTGTTTTTTCAAAAAGGATAACTCACCATTTACCCATGAGATAGAACAGTGGGATCCAATATCCGGATCTGCTGCCATATGGGTAAAAGTTGATACCATTTCGGGTCGCAGCAATAACCAATTTATCATAATGAAATGGGGTGATCCTGATGCAGTAAATCTTTCAAACGGAGCTTCAGTTTTCGATACTGCTGATGGGTTTGCGGGAGTCTGGCATCTCAATGAAAATCCATCGTTGGGTGCAAACTCCATAAAGGATCGGACATTAAACCGGTTTGATGGAACGCCTGGAAATATGACCAGCGCCAATATTGCATCAGGAATTATTGGAAATGGATTATGGTTCAACGGGATTGATGATTCTATTGATGCAGGCCAGCTTAATCTTAACGGAAATTATACATTAAGCTGCTGGGTGAAAGCAGAAGATGGTGAATGTTCAAACTGGAGATTTATTATCAAGGAACCTGCTTACACTCTCTGGTATGATACCGAATGGGGCGGATTCAGGGCAGAGCATTTCGTACGGAATTATTTTGACTGGCGGGGAATTTATCAGGATACACCAGACAGTGTGCCTGTGCCCCTGATTCAGGATACCTGGTTTTACGTTGTCTCCACTTATGATGGAGATAAAATTCGTCTGTATATTAATGGCGAGCAGGTGGATTCAACACAAACGATAGAGCAAAATCCACTGGACAGTGAATTTCCTCTTTTGTTTGGCGGTCGTAATGAAGATGAATTTTTTAAAGGTATTTTAGATGAAATTCGTATAGAAAAAACAGCACGGTCAGCAGAATGGATTCGGTTCTGTTATATCAATCAGAAGCCCGAGGGAGCAATCCCAGGATTAACAACCGATTAACCCCACCCCCATCCCCCGATCCATTTTTGTATCGGGAGACAGTTTTGACAACCTGAATTTACATTTTAAGGGTCTGGTGATAATCGTGAATCGCACAGTTGTGTGTTGGTTTTTGCGGTTATTTTTCAATTTTCATTATGCGATATAAAATTGTTGTTATAATCGTTCTGAATTACATTGTCATAAACTAATCGAATCCACTCTTTGGTTCTGGCTACAGATTCAAACCGGACCTCATCAATAAAACCATCAAAAACATCAAAAGGCTCTGATTCCGGGTCAATATTTGAACCGATAAAAATACCGGACCCCACTTCGGCATTGCTTATATCAAGACTGTATAAAGTATCATCTACCTGTTCACCATCAAGGAACAATTCAATTTTACCCGATTCACTTCTTGTAAATGTAATAAAGTGCCAGACATTGAGCATTACCGGGGTTGTCTGGCACAGAGTATCAAACAATTCCGAATCGCTGGTGTAAACAAAAACAGAGCTGTTTGTATCTGTAGCAATTGCGAATTCCTTTGTTTCATCTTCGGTGTATTTGTATAAAAGAAGTATACCGTTTTTTTGTGAGGATTTGTTAAACCACAAAGAAACCGTAAACGGGCCTGATCCAACATGATAAGCTTCGTTGTCTTCAATAAAAATGTAATCATCCTTACCATTAAACTGTTTTCCGTATCCAGCTATTCCGTCAATACCACGGGCATGAATATAATCGTCTCCATGATTCCTGTAATAAGTAGCGTCTTTATAAACATCACGATTACGAATTCCATCTTTTTCTCCGTCTATATGCCAAACGCCAGTAAAACCGTAAGCTGTATCAAAAGTTAAAACAGTATCAGATTCAATCAGTGAATCACTGTTGCCCCATAACATCAGGAATGACTGTGAAGAATCATTTGCATACAGTGTGTCGACATTAACCCATATTTCTCCGGAATCATTTTGAGAATCCCACCGTTCAATTTCAAAGTGCAGCCGACTACCGTTTGATTTTATAAATCTTATATCAGCTCCGGACTCCTGAACTTCACTAAAATTAAAGTTGCTGGCTGAAAGCCGCAAAAGGACAGGAATGGAATATAAATCAGAATCTGTATGTAAACCTGATTCTGATGTGTTCAATCTGATCTGTCGTGAATATGACCAGGCGGATATGTTATAAATGTTATAAACGGCTCCAGGTGAGAGGGTTATGTTTTGGGCAAGTAAAGAATCGTTACTCCCGGCGTTTTTTCTGTAAAAAACAGAAACTTCGGCTTCTGCTGGAACGGAATCGATTACAACCTGATTTTCGGGAGTTTCGGAAATTTGTTTTAAAATGGTTGTTCCCGGGATATAGACAAATCCGCCGGCCATACTGCTTTCAAAAGATAAAGTAATGGTTCCAGGAATTCTTAGAATGCCAGGATCTGTTTTAATGCTGTCATTTTTTTTGACAGAAATATCACGTTGAAAAAAACGGTATCCGGAATCGAGACTCACTGCACTGATATTGTACGAACCGGAATCAATATCCTTGAATTCATATATTCCGAAACTGTCTGTAATGGTTGTTTTCAATGAATCGGGTATAAAGGGAAGATATTTATGAGGCAGCAAAGTGACCTTTGTGTTTTTGCCAGCCTGGCCGTCTGAAAATGACACTGAACCCACAAGCTTTCCGCCGCTGGATTCGGTATCAAGTCCACCTCCGGTGATAGCTGGATTATTACTGCATCGAAAAGTCCAGAAAAACAGTACTGCCAAAACTATATATCTGGACAAATTAAACATTTTTATTTCCTTTGTGCTTTGGATTTGATACCGGAAACATATTTATATTAAGTTGAAAAACCTGATCCGCTTCTGTATCTGCCTCGGCGATTTTCAGCAGTTCTTCACGATAAGTTCTGTTTTTGATTTTAAAGAGTTCAAAGGTTTCTCTGGATATTCTGAAAGTAGTTGAAGAGTTTGACAAAAGATCATAAGGACCGAATCTGTCAAACGCTTCCTGTGCAAGTTTGAGCATCTTTACCTGGTAGTTTATTATCTGATGAGACTTGAGATTGTTTCCTGTGGTTAAAACCGGCGAAGTCTGTAAATATTTCCCATCAACTTTTTTAAGGAAACCCAATTTTAATAACAGTTCAACAGACTTTCTGGCCTGTCTTGCACTGATCGGAGGTGAAAGCATTGTACCTAATTTACGAAAATCGTTATCAAATTCACGACAAACAACCAGTTCACGAATGACACCATGATACCATTCGGAAAAAATATCATACTGGTTTTCAGAAATGAGATTTAAATCCTTTTTACTCAGTACTTCCAGAAGTTGCTCAAAATACATGTTCTTTTTTTTTAATGTTTTTGCTTGATTAAAGCGAACCAAGTTTGCAAAGTACTCCGATTCAAAAGGTGATAATTCAAGAGCATCAGACGTTTTTTTAATTGTTGCATCCGTGAGATCGCGTTTACCCTGCACGACAAGCGGATAAAAACCTGATGAGTTAATACCGGCACGGGCAGACAAAACCCGATAAGTAAATGATTTCCGTATCGATTTCTGATAAAAATAGTAATCCTGAATGTACTTTCTATAATCAGAATAGCAATAAATTTTTTTCATAAGATCACAATGCCATATTGAATTATACTCTTGTTAAACTGTACCAGACACGAACAGTAACCGTTACTTACTTACAACCTTTTCGCGAATGTTGGTATAAAGAATTTGTTTAGAGACCTAAAAAACTGCCACATATCCTGCGATTTACGGAAAAAACGATTGCGATTACGACAACGACAACGATCGACCAGGTATAAATGAATTTTCACAGCCTTAATGATTTTGTGTTCCGCCTTTAATGATTTTGTTGAATTCGTCGATTATTACCTGATTTATAAATTCACTAACAGAAATTAAATCGATAAAAATTGGTTACATAAAATATGATATAATGAATATAAAATATAATAAATCTACATATTATGTTCTATTTAATTATATTATTGGTTACAGATAATTTGACATTTTGTTGATAATAGTGTTAAATTCGATTTAAAATCGTAACGCACCTTAAAAAAAATTGTATATCCTATGCACAGGGAGGCACGTAATGAAACGCTTATCTTTTTGTCTTCTTATTACCTGTTTAGCTGTTTATGCTCAAAATCCGGATTTTTCTTTAAGTGGTTTTGCATCACTTGAAGGAGGTACAACCGGGGGTGCGGGCGGCGATATTGTGACAGTATCATCCGGACAGGAGCTGTATAATGCTTTAAAAGGAAAAGGTAACAATCCTCTGACAGTCTATATTGAAGGGAAACTGGATAATTACCCGTCATCTAAAATTGAAATAAAAGAGATGTCGGATATTTCGATTATTGGCAAAGGAAGCAGCGCTGAATTAGACGGTATCGGGATAAAGATCTGGAAAGCATCAAATATCATCATACGCAATCTGAAAATTCATCATGTAAGCGAAGGGGATGGTGATTGTATTGGTATTGAAGGCCCCTCTGATCATGTATGGGTTGATCACTGCGAGTTATATAACGATCTGGATCACGATAAGGATTATTATGATGGTCTGCTGGATGCAAAAGGAGATTGCGATTATATCACTTTTTCGTGGAACTATCTTCATGATAGTTGGAAAACAAGTCTTGTAGGGTCTTCAGACAGCGACATCCATGACAGGAAGATCACATATCACCATAATTATATAGCAAACTGCAACTCCCGCCTTCCATCATACCGTTTTGGACATGGCCATATCTTTAATAACTATTATGAAAACTCTATAGAATCTACAATCAACTGCCGGATGGGAGCAGAAATCCGGATAGAGAACAACTACTTTAAAAACTGTGTTCATCCAGTTACTTACCTTTACAGTGATGAAAGCGGGTTTTGGGATGTGGCAGATAACATATATGATAATTGTACAGGGGATCAGCCAGCATCTTCTACCTGTTCCTATATTCCCCCATATCAGTATGATCTGGATAACGCAGCCGATATTCCTGAAATCGTAAAACAGTACGCGGGAGTGGGTGTTATAGATGGAAATGATAATCCGGTAACAACATTTTCTTTTTCGGCAACTGTTCAACAAGGGCAGGGAATGGTTTCACCCCAAAATGGCACTTACAAAAAAAATCAAACAGTTACGGTTACTGCAACGGCTTCTGGTGGATGGGAGTTTGATCATTGGGAAGGTGACATTACGGGTAATACAAATCCAGTTACTATTACAATGGATTCAGATAAGTCTATTAATGCTTGTTTTAAAGAAAAACCTGGAACCAATGAAATTGATACATTGGAGTATCCTGAAGGTGACATTTTTGTTTCTCCCGACGGTGATGATTCCAATGAAGGTACTGAAGAATCGCCTTTTAAAACTATTGAAAAGGCGATTGAAACTGTTTCATCAGGTAAAGTTATCTATTTGCGTGGCGGCATTTACAGAAGTTCCAATACTGTTTTAATCCAGAAAAGTGGTTCTGAAAATGCACCGATAAAAATGTATGCGTATAAAGGTGAAAAACCAGTGCTTGACTTTTCGCAAATGCCTGAGAACTCTTCAAACAGAGGAGTCGTTCTTGATGCGGATTACTGGCATATTCGCGGAATTATTATTGAACAGGCAGGTGATAATGGAATGTTACTTTCTGGTAATTACAATATTATTGAGAAGTCTGTTTTTAGAAAAAACAAGGATTCCGGACTTCAGTTAAGTCGTTATAACAGCAGCGTAAATAACATAAGTCAATGGCCTTCATATAATCTGATACTCGATTGTGAATCTCACGATAATAGTGACAGCGGACATGAGAATGCTGACGGTTTTGCCCCGAAATTAACATGTGGTGAAGGAAATGTATTCCGCAATTGCATTGCGCATCATAATATTGATGACGGGTGGGATATGTATACAAAATCTGAAACAGGTGCAATAGGAGTAATATTTCTGGACAGGTGTATTGCACATAATAATGGAACACTTAGTGATGGAAATACCTCGGGAAGCGGCGACAAGAACGGTTTTAAACTGGGAAGTTCGGCTACGCTGACAAATCATATTGTCAGAAGATGTATTGCGTTTAAAAACGGAAAGCATGGTTTTACAGACAACGGCAATACTTCATCAATTGAATTCACTAATAATACAGCCTGGGATAACGGTGATTACAATTTTCATGTCCGTGATGGAGCAAATCATGTATTCAGGAACAATGTATCTTTTGATGGAGGGCATACGGACAGGATTGTAGGTCAAAACGCGGGCCCGAATGCCTTGACAGGTAAAGCGTTCGACTGGCCGTTTACAGCTTCGGCTTCTGATTTTGAAAGCATGACTCCAGGTCCTGATAATGATCCGTTAAGTAACGGGTTCCTTAAACCGGGAACAGGCAGCAGTTTGATTGATGCCGGTGTTGTTTCTGAAGGGATTACTTTTCATGGAAGTGCTCCGGATCTGGGCGCGATTGAAACCGGTATGACAACAGGAACACCTGATATTACCAAAAAGAAAACATTAACTAATAAAACTGTCTGGAGCAACAATTCAGCAATACTGCTTGAATGTGATATGAAAAAAGCCGGAATAGTCAAAATAAGGATAGTAAACGGTATCGGGAGAACTGTTTATTATAACAAAACGGCATTGAATTCTGGAAAGAATATAGTAAAGATAAACAGAAGTCGGCTGTCAGGTGGAGTTTATTTTGCTTCGATTGCAACCGGAAAAGTTGAAACTTTCAGGCTGATACTGAACTGAAGAAAAGAAAGTGTTATTGGTTGCTATCTGATACCTGATCGGGGAGAAACTTTTAACGAGAGTTTTTTCAATAGTTGACATCTAAATTGGTTGTTGAAACAGAGAGAATAATGAATTCGATAGCAAAATCTATTGTCTGTTCGTTTTCTTCTAAAAACAGTTTCACTTTAGAATTTGACGGTTTTTTAAACGGATCGGAAGGCATATTGCAGGAAATTATCGACATGACAAATATTGCAACAAGTAAAACTGAATATTGAATCATTTTTCTCATATTACATCTCCTGAAAAGGTGAAGTGTTATTATATGTATAATCATGGAATTTCTGATGTTAAGTCCAATTTTTAAGATAAAACGTTTAGAATATTAATAGACATGCTTGTTATGAACAATTCTTCCTGTTTACCATCCAGAAATTTTAAGGTTTTAAAAATTTGCCAACAGAATCGCGGTTAAGTGTTGACTTGTTACCGTCTTTTATTTCCAGTCGGGATTTTCATTCGGTTCTAATTTCCGGCTGGCAACTTCTTCACCGTTTTTGTAAGTTTCGATCCATCTTTCTTTGGCATCATCTGACCATAAAATGTATGTTCCATTACCATTTTTTATCTCACCGCAAACAGCTCCAGATGTATCATAATAAAAAGCTTCCAATGTTTTATAACTATCTTTATCGACTTTTTTTATCCAATGCCTTACTTTCCCATTCAAAAAATATGCCCTCAGTTCTATGATATTTCCATTATGATACACAATACTGTCTTTTCTGGCACCATCCTCACGCCAATACTCGCATAATCCATGTTTTTGTCCGGAATCGTTGTAATTTTCTAAAATTTTAACTTTACCATTGAAATGCCATTGTTGTAAAACGCCTATGGTCTTTTTTCCTATGAAATAAGATTTTGTTAATGTGTCTCCTTTTTCAGAAAAATAAAGAAACAACCCACTATCTCTGCAAGCATAATAAATTTTCTTTCTTCTTAAAACATTATCTTCAAATGTTATAGTAATAGAATCTTCAGGGCATTTTGAATAGGTACATTCTATCCATTGTTTTCCCAGTATGACCATAGTGTCACAATCAGAGCTGTATGAAATATGTTGAATTGACAATGTGATTAGAATAAAACTAACTAACTTTAATTTTGTTATCATTTAATATCTCCATAATTCTTTTTACATAGTTTGAGTAGTTCTCAAGCCTGTTTCCAAACTCCAGAACTCTTCTTATCCCCTCTTCCAATGCAATACCTTTATCACTATCGCTGCTTTCTGAAGATATCTTAATTTCATCCTGTGCGTTTCTAAGTATCCATTTCATTTCATGACCGCTCTCTGCTGCTACAAGAATCTTAATAATTGCATCAAAATCATCAGATTCAACAGTTTCCATAATAGTCAGAACAAGATGTCCCAAAGTTTCGGGCGGTGAATTCTTTAACTCTTCAGCATTGTTAATATTAATTCTAATCCTCTTTTTTGATTCACTCATATCTTTTGGCTTTTTTCTCTGATTATAAAACCAATCCCAAAACCCTTTTGCCTTGTCAAAAGCATATTCACCAAGTTTACCCACAGCTATGAATTTTGCAAACGTAATATTCGTATAAAACTCAAACGTCATAAGTGTTACAGAATCCACCTTGTGCCATTCAACCGACCTGAATATATGAGAAAAAAGCTCTATCGCTTTATTTACATCAAGCTCAAAAACCAGTCCTGCCTTCGCGCCTATACCATAGGTAAGCATCGCTCCGGAAACAAATTTTACTTTCCCGTCCTCATACCTGAACTCAAACTTGCCCTCTGCTCCTACCCCCACATTTCCGGCAGCATTACCACCCAAACCTGCAAGCAAATTGAATGCTGCTGACTTTGGCTTTCTCCGGATAGTTTTTTATATCAGCCCCCAGTTCTATTAAATCACCAATAACTGCCTTGTCCGCGGAATCTGTTTTCAGTTCATCTGTAGTGTGTTCCCATCTGGGGTTACTGATCTCGAGTTGTCCGGTAATTACTTCGAGGTCATCGGTAAGTGGGGCAGATTCCTTTTTGTTTTCATTTTCATCTTCAAATGACGGCGTATAGCAGGGAAGCCGCACAAATTTTGAGCGATGAACAAAAATAATTTTTCCGGGGTATATCGGTCCGGCAAAAAGTTGATGGCAGGGTTTGTTCGCGCACTGTTTGCAGGCAGGGTTATTGGGAAATGGAACCTGATCACGGCGAAGAAGCATTATAGTGTCCTTTGCTTATGTGCGATTTTTTGTTAATTAATCAAATCCCCCCAGTATCTTTAAAAGTGTTCAGGTGAGGTAAAACCTGAGTAAGGGGGATTGATTAAAAATTAAAATAATAGAAAAACCGGTTCTGAAATGTGATGATCATCACATTTGTGCATTTTTTTAATTTAACCTGAATCGGAGTCAGGATGCAGCGAACAGTTTCCAAGTGGAGAAAGAGGTAATGGGGGAAGAGGTCAACGAATAAATTCTAAATCCCAATAAGGAAAATGTCTGAACCGCTGATTGTACCTGATAAGGATGATTAAAACAATGATTATGAAAAATATAAATACTATGATTAAGGTAATCCTGACTGCGAACTGATCTATTCTGATTTTCCAGTAAAACGGAACGATACACAGTTTTCCACACGCCCCCAAACGGAATTTGCAAAGCTGCAATACACTACCGCGGGGGTCGTGTGCGCTCGGCGGACATGAAACACTATCAAATAAAAAGTGGGTCGTGTGCGCTCGGCGAACATGATGATCATTTTAAAACATATAATGCACCTGGTGGCCATGAAAACCGGAAATATCAAAAAAACAGCACCTGATGATCAAAAAAATATTACAAATCTGTCCATTACAAAAAAATCACAAAAAATTAAAAAAAATGAAAAGAAATAATGTAAAAAGTGAACACTTATTATTATTGATACAACAGATAGTGAAGAATTGGGATAATAGCAGATTGGTTAGCTAATGTCATAAGTTGAAAAGAAAACGATTGTTAGTTTAAAAAACAAAACTATCACTGACCTGGACGATTTCATCTTATCTCTATAGAGAACAGACAATACGGATTTAATACTATTTTTCAATTTTTTTTCTTAATTAGGTATTATATTGAAAAGATAACTAATGATTCAATAATAATGCCTGGTGCAAAGAAAAGGATTAATAGGAAAAAGCTGTTAAAGTTATATAAACGATTAACTAAATGAATTTGAAATAATTTTGAAACAAATCTCTTTGGGATTTAACACAGGAGGCCGTTTTGAAGTGTAAAACAGGAATCAATCTGATCTTTCTGGTTGTTTTAGCTGTATCTGCTGAACCGATCAATCTTACTGGAACCGTGGTTTCGAAGCATACTCAACAACCGGTTGAAGGAGTTGTAGTGACTCTCAAAGGCAAAAATATGTCGGATACAACCAATGCACAGGGAAGATTTTCGATATCCAATGGTGGTGTCAATGTGAAACCGGTTGAAAAACTGCCACGTATAGAAAAGATCTCCATGATAAGGGACCAGGTACGTTTCAGTTTAACCAGACCGGCTGCGGTAAAAGTTGAAATGTATGATGTATCCGGGAAACTGCTCAAAAGCGCATTAAATTCATACGCGAATGCAGGTGAATACAGTTTCAGTTTGACTGCCGGACTTAATTCCGCGCAAATGACTGCGATCAGGGTTTCGATCGGGAACCACTATTCAACTACTTTTCGTCATATTATGCTGCCTGATGGCAGAAGTACTATCGCATCTTCAGAGGTATCAAAAAAACCGGGTGTGGGAAAACTCGCAAAAATCCAGGCTGTTATCGATTCATTGCAAGCCCTGTCTCCCAGACACTATATAAAATCAGTGCCGGTTAATGTTTATGAAGACGAGATTGTTATTGAAATGGATACTTTGGCTCATTTCAGTTTCTTTTTAACCAGTCTTGAATCTTTGCAGAAACTTTCTGGCAGTAAAGACGGGTTTGGCGGCGATCTTCGTTTCGGTAAAACCGGTCCGGGAGCAGGTTTGCTCGGTGCAGACAGCATTTGCAGGTGTATAGCAGATAGCAGCATGCCAGGTTCATGGGTTAAAAAATGGCGTGCTTTTTTGAGTGTTGAACATGGTCCGGATGGAAACCAGGTGGATGCAATTGACCGAATCGGAAGCGGTCCCTGGTATGACCGTGAAGGAAGACTTCTGGCTCCGGATATTG
>JAAYEB010000071.1 GCA_012728995.1 Fibrobacter sp.
CTCCGAAGAGAAGAAGTACAATACTTTTGCAGTTTCTTTTTTCTTATCCCAATCGGGGTCGGGACTCGGAACTCCGGGTGGGGATCGATTCTGGTTTTCCCTGATTTTCTGATTCGATAGCGATACCAACCCCGAATTCGGACCCCGAAAAGAAGAGTTACACGACTTTTACTGTTTCTCTATTTTCTATCCTCAATCGGGGTCGGAGCTCGGAACTCCGGGTCGGTATCGATTATGGTTTTCCCTGATTTTCTGATTCGATAGCGATACCGACGCCGAATTTCGACCCCGAAGAGAAGAGATACACGACTTTTACTGTTTCTTTTTTTTCTGTTCCCCAATCGGACTCGGAACTGCGGGTCGGTATCGATTCTGGCTTTCGCTGTTTTTCTGATTCGATTCCGATACCAACCCCGAAATCCGACTTCGAAAAGAAGAGTTACAATACTGTTTCAGTTTTTCATGTTCCAGTTTCGGGGTCGGTATTGATTGCTAATTACGAAACATGAAAAATGAAATATGAAAGCGGAAATATGTTCCACCCGGAAAAAAATTCACCCTGAGATCGGCAGTTTTTGCCCGATTACTTGTGTTTAATGTTTATTGGTTAAAAACCATACATTTTACATCGTCATAATCTACACAAAATCAACATATTACGATTTCAGGAAAAAACGTCTAAAGCCGATGTTTATTGGCACTTTTATTGCATATCTTTCCTCGCGAACAAAAGATTTGTTTTTTGTAATGGAGATTTGGACAAATGCTTGGAGATATGCTTTTTAATAAAACCAATCTTCCACTGGTTAATCGCTCAATGGATGCTTCAATGCTTAGAAACAGGGTTATTGCAAACAATATTGCCAACGTTAATACTCCGGGCTATCGTCGTGTTGAAATATCTTTTGAAGATGAACTGCGTCATGCACTTGATGGAACCAGGCTCAGCGGGGCCAAAACAAAAAGTAATCACATGGATTCAGGGAGAAAAGATTTATCTGAGGTTCATGCCAAAGCTTATCACCCTTATGATCCGACACTTCCCAGTGGAGTTAATAATGTAGATATTGACATGGAAATGGCAAAGCTTGCAGAAACTCAGATCTCTTATAATTATGCGGTAAAATTTGGTCAGGGAATATTTAAAAAGATGAATGCTGCTATTCAGTGTAAATCGATTCAATAAAACTGGAGTGAAATATGGCACTTGCCGGTCTTTTTTCAGGTCTTAATATCAGTGCATCAGGTATGAGAGCACAAAGAATTCGTCAGAACACCATTTCTTCAAATCTGGCTAACATAGAAACTACGCGTACCGACAAGGGCGGACCTTATCGCAGACAGTTTGTCGTTTTTGAACCAGGTAATGACAAAAAAGATATTCGTCTGCTCAATCGGGAGGTGGCATTAACAGGAACTCAAACCAGTTCCAACCATTTACCTGTACCGGCTTCAGATTTTCCCAGGGATGAACGGTTTTTTGGTAAAGGAGTAAATGTTTCAGAGATTCGTGAAGATACCCGTCCGCCAAAAATGATTTATGATCCGTCACACCCCGATTCAGATGAGGAGGGGTATGTCGCAATGCCGAACATAAATGTTGTTGAGGAGATGACAAATATGATAGCGGCAACGAGGGCTTATGAGGCGAATGCAACCGCATTTGAAGCATCAAAGAACATGTACATGCAGGCATTACAAATATAAAAAAAATCATGGGGAGTTATAGAAAGTGAACATACAAAGTGTAAATAACCAGGTATCGTGGGCCGAGTTCGTTCGGTTAACTCAGCAGGCACGAATAAGAAACAACGGTTTTTCAAAAGAGATAAATCGGGTAAATGAAGTAAATAAGAGAATCAGAACCAATCCATATAATTCTGTGCAGAATGGAATGTCGAAAAATATTTCACAGACTCAAGTATCTGCAGGAGCAAAAACAAAAATTTCTGGTGGACTGTTTGACGCGTATGCATGATAATGGTACACTTTATAAAATAAGGAGAGTTAATAATGAATAACATTAATCCTGTTGGGCCAATACAGGAAGGTGGAGCTGCCCAGAGAGGCCAGGGAATCCGGCCACAACAAAAAAATGGTGCTTCATTTAAAGATACACTGAAAACTTTTCTTAATGATGTCAATTCAATGCAGATTAAAGCTGATAAATCAATAGAAAAAATGATTTCGGGGGAAATAACTGATGTTCATCAGGTTATGAGCAGTGCCGAAGAAGCGAAAACTGCATTCAATATGATGATGGAGATCAGGAACAAGGTTATGGATGCGTATCAGGAAGTCATGCGTATCAGACTTTAACCAGACTGGTGAAAGTGACTAATTTAATCGGTAAACCTGGAAACGGTATTTTTGACCGTTCACAATGAAATGAAAAAATTACAGCCATGGATCTTTAAAAAAAGTAACAGGTAACCGGTCGATCTTTCTTGAAATAAGTAAAGGATTACTCCATGTCGGAATTTTTTAAACAACTTATTGCACAGTTGTCAGTAATATGGCAGAAGTTGACTTTACAACAAAAAATAATTTCTGTTGCTCTGGTTGTTTTTACAATACTTGGTATGGGTGGTATTTTGCTGTGGTCACAGAGCGGGAACAGAACTGATTCCGGCTACAAGGTTCTTTATTCTAATCTTGGTGTTGATGAAGCAGCGGCGATAACAGAACATCTTCAGAAGGCCAATTACAAATACAAACTTGAAAATGACGGTCGTTCCGTAGCTGTTGAGAGTAAAAAACTTTATGAGATAAGGATGTCTCTGGCACGGGAAGGTTTACCAAAGAGAAGCGGTATCGGATATGAATTATTTGACAAAAACAATTTCGGTGTAACCGATTTTGTTCAGAAACTGAATTCAAGGCGTGCGCTTGAAGGCGAGATTCAACGGACCATTGAGGGGCTGGATGAAGTAAAGAGTGCACGTGTCCATATAGTCATTCCTGAACCTACAATTTTTCTCGATCAGAAAGAAGATGCCAAGGCATCTGTCGTCGTAAAATGTGCATCGGGACGGGATTTGACAAAAGACCAGATAAGAGGTATCTCATACCTGGTTTCATCAAGTGTTGATGGACTGAAACCACAGAATATTTCTATTGTTGATTATGGGGGGCGGCTGCTTTCCAACCCGTTTGGCGATAATCAGGATGCATTCGCGAGTTCTCACAATATGGAACTTCAACAGAATGTTGAACGGTATCTCGAGAATAAGGCAAACCAGTTTTTGTCCAATGTGCTGGGACCATCAAAGGCTTATGTAAAAGTTGCGTGTAATCTTGATTTCGACAGAGTGGAGCAGACCATGGAAAAGTATGATCCGGAAAGCAGGGTCGTTCGCTCTGAAGAGAGAATTGATGAAAATACCCGAAATGCTCCTGATGGAGATAATCAGCGTGAGCGTTCTCTTACAAACTATGAAATTGATAAAACTGTACAGCATATCGTTCAGGAGATTGGTAATATCAGAAGACTTACAATCTCGGTTGCCCTTGATGGACGTTATGAGACAGATGATGAGGGCAAGAATGTTTATGTCGCCCGTACTGCTGAAGAGATACAGAACATTGAAGATATTGTAAAAAATGCTGTTGGTTATGATCTTGCCCGCGGCGATCAGATATCAGTATCAAGTATTCAGTTCGATAATGAATTCCTCCGCAAAGAACGTAATGAAATGCGTTCGAGAGAGAAAATGGAATTCTGGATGAATATAGCGAAATACTCACTTGGTTTTTTCATTGCAGTGTTATTCCTTCTCTTCTTGCGTTATCTTGCCAAAACCGTTTCTGAAGCCATGAATCCGCCTGTACCAGCATTTGAACAGTATGGGTATGAGGAACCGGTTGAGGAGGTTACGGAATCGGTTAGACCGCAATCAGAAATCCTGGAGCGTGTAGAAATGCTCACCAGGGAAGAACCAGTTAATATCTCCTCAATTATTCGTCAATGGTTATCTGAAAAACCTGTTTCAAGCAAAAGAAAGTAGTACATTTTGCTCTGTACAGAGCGGTCTGATTGTGGCTTTTTAATGACTCGCAGCAGATATCCGACATAGACCGGTACTGTTTTTACTTCATGCTGCAAGAAGCTTAAGTCTACTCAACTTTTCTGTTCTTTAAATTTAACCCGGACAAAAATAAGGTTTTAAAGATAATCGATTTTGGTAAAAGTTAATTCCATAGCTGACAAATTATTAAACCTGGTTGAAATCGGTTATCAGTAGTTATATAATCCTTATTATAGTTATAATTTATTCAAGTTTTTCAGTGTGGTATTATATGCCAAAAAAAGAAGAAAAAACCGGTTTTTATCGGGAAACTTACGAAAACAACAAGATTAGTTCAAATGATAAAAATCATAAGGACATTTCATCGATACCGGGTCCAACCAAAGCAGCTATTGTGATGGTTGCACTTGGTTCTGATGCTTCTTCACAGATATTTAAAAATCTTGAAGAGGCGGAAGTAGAGCGATTGTCTACTGAAATAGCCAGGCTTGATAATGTTTCCTCCGAGATTCGTGAAGCGGTACTGGAGGAGTTTCACAATGTTGCCATGGCGCATCAGTACGTAACACAGGGTGGAATTGATTATGCACGGAAGATTCTGGAATCAGCTCTTGGTCCGCGTAAAGCAAAGGAGATACTTGAAAAGGTCCAGCAGACAATCAGGACAACCGGTTTTAATCTACTGGAAAATGTAGATCCAAAGCAGCTTGTTAATTTCATTCAGAAAGAGCATCCGCAGACCATTGCTCTTTTACTTGCGCACATGGAACCAAAAAATGCGGCACCAATTGTTTCTTCTCTTCCTCAGGAACTTCAGGTCGATGTAGCAACACGTATCGCAACAATGGAGAGTATTTCACCGGAAACTCTGGATCAGGTTGAAGAGGTTCTTGTAAGTCAGATTAAATCGTTGTTTGGGGGAGATGTATCGGAAATTGGCGGAGTCAAGGCTGTTGCTGAGATGCTTAACAGTGTTGACAGGGGAGCAGAGAAAAATATTCTTGGTAATCTCGAGCGTGAAAATCCTGAGCTTGCAACTGAAATCAAGAATCTCATGTTTGTATTTGAAGATGTTCTGCTTCTTGATGATCGTTCCATGCAGCGTGTACTTAAGGAGATTGATACAAAAGATCTGTCAATGGCACTCAAGGGAGCTTCAGAGGAACTCCAGGAAAAATTCTTCCGCAACATGTCTTCACGTGCATCAGAAATGATCCAGGAGGATATGGAATATATGGGTCCGATCCGGCTCAAGGATGTTGAAGAGGTTCAGCAAAGAATTGTTGATGTCGTTCGTCGCCTTGAAGAAGATGGGGAGATAATAATCAGCGGACGTGGAGGCGAGGAGGAGATAGTTGTTTGATAATGATAATGAAGAAATCGCACCGGAAAAGGTTTCGGATTTAATAAATAAAATTCTTGAAACTAAAGATCCGGCAACTGTTGGATTACGAAAAATAATCCGTCGGAAAAATGAAGAGAAAGATGATTTTTTTGTCCATAAACCTCAAATAACCGAGTTCGATTTTGACGGTAAAAAGAAAAAAAATCTTTCTGAAGATGAGTTGAGGATTCTGGAACTGGAAAAAACTGTTGCCGATCTAAAAATTCAATTGCAAAAAAATACTCAAAAAGCTCAAAATGCAGTACAGAATGCCTTTGTCAAAGGGAAAACTCAGGGAGTGGCCCAGGGAATTGAAAAAGGTAAAGCCGAAACAACAGAAATTTATGAAAAGAAAATTGATGAGATACAGTTACGAATTGGTAATGTTTTAAAAAAGGTCGAAGAAGAAAAACAGGCTGTATTCAGAGATTCCGAACATCTGCTTCTTCAGTTGTGTATGGAAATGGTGAAAAAAATCATTGCTACAGAATTGTCAATAAACAAGGATGTCATTTTATCAGTTCTCAAAAAGGCTCTTAACAGTATTGCAGAGAAAGACAATCTTATTATCAGGATTTCACCTGATGATATGGATGCAGTTTCCGGGAGAAAGGATTTCTGGGTTCCTGTTTCCGACAACCTGAAAAATATCACAATCGAACCGGATGAAAGGATCTCTTGTGGGGGGTGTATCATTGAATCAAATTCCGGGACGACCGATGCCAGGCTGGGAGTACAGTGTGATGAGCTTTCGGAACTGGTTCTGAAAGCCTGGGAGAATGTTAATGCCTCAATACCTCAATCAAACACAAAAGAGATTACACCTGTTGACTTAAAAAATCAGATGAAATGAACTGACTTTACCATGAGTCCCGAATCAAATTTTGAAAAGTATATAGACGTGGTCAAGTATTCGAATCCGGTGCGTGTTCACGGGAAAATTATCGAAGTGATTGGTTTGTTGATTGAATCCACCGGACCAGCTTCGTCGGTAGGAGATATCTGCAATATCGAAAAAAATGGTAATCCGGTTGGACGGGCTGAGGTAGTCGGTTTTCGAAAAGGCCGTACTCTTCTTATGCCTCTTGGGCCGATTGAAGGTATTCATCCTGGATTGACAGTTGTTGGTACGAAACAGCCTTTGATGATAGGTGTGGGAAAGCATTTGACAGCAAGAGTTATCGACGGACTGGGTAATCCGCTTGATGAAAAAGGGCCTGTAAAATCTGAGTATTACCGTTCAATTTTTTCTTCCATTCCAAATCCGCTGCAAAGGAAAAGAATAACTGAACCGTTTGAAACAGGTGTACGTGCAATAGATACAATGATTACAATTGGTAAAGGGCAAAGAATCGGGATTTTTGCAGGAAGCGGGGTTGGCAAGAGCGTTTTGATGGGGATGATGGCATCAAATTGCAGATCGGATGTTAATGTTATTGCATTAATAGGGGAACGGGGGCGTGAAGTAAGGGAGTTTATTGAAAGAGATCTGGGAGAAGAGGGACTTGCTCGGTCGGTTGTTGTTGTTGCGACTTCGGATCAGCCTGCACTGATAAGAATCAAGGGAGCGATGGTTGCTGCTTCAATTGCTGAATATTTCAGGGATCAGGGGCAGGACGTTCTGTTTATGGTTGATTCGATAACCCGTCTGGCAACTGCTCAGCGTGAGATTGGTCTGGCTATCGGGGAACCGCCGGCTACCAAAGGATTTCCGCCGTCTGTATTTTCAATTTTGCCCCAATTTCTTGAGCGGGCCGGTACTTCAGAAAACGGAACAATCACAGGACTTTTTACTGTGCTGGTTGAAGGTGATGATATGGATGAACCGATAGCTGATGCAGCAAGAAGCATTCTTGACGGCCATATAGTTTTATCACGAAAACTTGCCCACCGAAACCATTTCCCTGCAATTGACGTTTTAGAGAGTATCTCCAGGTGTATGGTGGATGTTGTTCCCCAAGAGCATACTAATGTCACTAACTCTGTAAAAGACTACATGGCTGCATATCGTGAACATGAGGATCTGATTCAGATAGGAGCTTACGCTTCGGGAAGTAACGAAAGAGTTGATAAAGCAATAAAACTTCATGAAAAGCTTGAAAAATTTTTGCGTCAGCAAAGAAGTGAAGGAAACCGGATAGAAGAGAGCCTGAGCAAATTGAAAGAGCTGGCTAAAGCAGCCGGAGTAATCAAATGAAAAGGTTCAGCTTTAATCTCGAAACCCTTCTCGATATAAGGAAAAAAAAGGAGGACAGGGTTAAACTGCAACTGGCAGAAAAAAACAAAGAAATAATCAAATTGCAGGAAGATATGTCCTCTATTCATGATCAACTGAAAGAATTTCAGAAAAAAGAGGTTCAAAACCGAATTGATAAAATGATTGATCCTGTACTGCTTCGATATTCAGTTACATACAGATTCAAGTTGAAAAAAGAGATGCTTGAATTGGGGAGGCGTATTGATGATCTTAAAGCTGATGCGTGGAAAATTAACCGTAAATTGATTGATGCGATAAAGGAGCGTCGTGCAATAGAAATCCTGAAAGAAAAAAGATTTCTGGAATGGAAAAAAGAGTATAGTCTGAAGGAACAGGAGTATATTGATGATATCTCGCAGCAAGGATTTATCAGAAAAATGCATCGTCCAAAAGATGCATCCTTGTAAATATACCCTGCTTGTGCTGGTACTGATTTTTTCTGTAAAATCTGGTACATACATACGTACTGATTTCAGAAACGGTGCCAATTCCCAAAATATTATTGATGACAGCCTGATTCAGCTTGATATCGAAAGGTTCAGGACTGTCAAGCTTTTTGGTGATGAAATTCCAGGTATAAATCAAAGTAATACTTCTTATTATCCTGATGTTTTTGTATCCGGAGATACATTTTCATTTTTTTATGTAGATCCCTTTAATAATTCTTATTATAAATTTTTTCGGTCTGATATAAAAAGAACCGAATTTGGTTACGAACCGACAGGATCATCAAAGTTTATACAATCAGTGCAGCCTGCATATTACTGTTACATGCATGTAGATAAGGGTGAAAACGATTATTTGTTGTCTTATATAAAAAATGCTGCCAATACAAAACAGATGCTTCAGGTTTATACTCAAAGCAGTAGCGATTCAATACAACTTGCATCAGATTCATGGTTGTACTCATCACAGTGCCATTTTCAAAAAGATACTTTTCTTGTTGTTTTCAGCACAGGTATGAGAAAACTGTATTTAGCAAAAGTTTATGCAAACGCAGATAATATCGGGATTATCGATACTGTTACTGTTACCAGCAGTGGTACTCTGGGTAATGCGATGAACTGTTCGGTAGGGTATGACAGATATGGAACAATACTGGTAAGCTGGATGAAAGGTGGACCACTTGCCGAAAAACATATCCAATACAAATTTTATGACTCTGATCTGAACGAAAAATCCACAGGATCAATTTCTGAAATTGCGTCAAATAACAAACGATATTTCTATGATGAAACTGCAATAGCTTCCTATGATACAGGTAAATTTGCGCTTGTTTTCTGGAATCAATCTGGAATATGGATGAGCAGGCTTTATAGTAATGGAAACAGCATTGAAGAAACAACGTCAAGAATAGTAAACACAGACGGAGCCGGTTTCTGTGCAGCAGCTTCAAATAACAAAAATCTTCTGGTAGCGTATAAGAGCAGTATTAGTGGTGAATCCAGGGTCTGTGGACTGCAATATGATATTTCTGATGGTGATATTGTAAAAACTGATTCATTTGTAATATCGGATGAAACTGGTTTTACGCTCGATTCTGTCAGTACTGTCATTAATTGTGCAGTAGACAGTTCAGGGGATTTTGGAGTAACCTGGAGAGACGGAGTGCATGTAAAGGGA
>JAAYEB010000072.1 GCA_012728995.1 Fibrobacter sp.
CACTAAAATCGCAAGGCTATTTCTATGGTGATTTAATTGGTAAATCCGGTATAGAAAGGGAATATGAATCGACATTCAGGGGAGAATGCGGTCATGAATATATAGAAGTTAATGCATATGGAAAAAGTCTGGGCCCAATTCCTAATATCCCAAGAATTGATCCGGTACCAGGAAGTGACCTTTATCTTACCATTGATGCACGTTTACAGCAGGTTGCTGAAACTGTTTTTCCGGATTCTCTTAAGGGTGCTGTTGTTGCCATTAATCCGCAAAACGGTGAAGTTCTTATTATGTACAGCAGCCCGTCTATTGATCCCAACATATTTTCAATGGCAACCATGTTAAGAAGCCAGAACTGGAAAGAGATCGCTACTGATCCGGATTTACCTCTTAACAACAGGGTTATATCGGGAACATATATACCAGGATCAACATTTAAACTGGTTAGTGCATTATCTGCTCTTGAGGAGGGTGGGTTTACACCTAATACCCGCATGCCGACTCCTTGCAAAGGTGCTTATCGTATCGGCTCCAGAATTGCGCACTGCTGGAAACGCTCCGGTCATGGTTCACTAAATCTGGTTGATGCCATTCGTAACTCCTGTAATGTTTACTTCTATCAGGTTGGTTTGAAAATGGGTGATGATTTGATAAATAAATATGCAAGTATGCTTGGAATGGGCAACAATACAGGAATAGACCTTTATGGTGAGCGCAGTGGATGGCTCTCCGGAGAGGAAGCTTATAATATAAGATTTGCAAAGCGAGGATGGAAATGGACCAGAGGACTGGTACTTGATCTGGCGATTGGCCAGACACAGGTAGTAACACCGTTGCAGCTTGCTTTAATGGTTGGTGCTGTTGGAAATGGGGAAGCTATTTACAAACCTCATCTGGTTAAAGAGGAACGAACACATGAAGGTGTTGTTGTTAATCAGATTAAGCCTAAGGTAAACAGAACACTGAATTTGAATCCGGAAACCGTTACGACAATGCGTCAAGCAATAGCCAGTGTCGTCAATCCTGGTGGTACCGGGTGGAGGGCATCTGTACCCGGATTACTTGTTGGGGGTAAAACTGGAAGTGCCGAAAACCCTCATGGCGATTTGACGCATGCACTTTTTGTGGCTTGTGCTCCTGTGGAAAATCCTGTCATAGCAATTTCTGTAGTACTAGAAAATGCTGGTGGCGGCGGAGCAGTAGCTGCTCCGGTTGCCGGAAATATACTACGATATTTCTTTTCTGAAATAGAAGAAGGAAAAACTATTCTGGAAGAAGCGGAGGTTGATTCTAATTCATTAAAAAAATTGGAGCTGATGGTGAAACCAGTTATAGAAAAACTTCAATTGGTTGAAAATAGTGATTAAGACAAGGCCAGGTAAATAATGAAAGATTTACACCGGAAAGGAAATTTCGATTTCCCATTCTTTTTTTCTGCAGTATTATTATGGGTAACAGGAATATTCCTGGTATATAGTGCAACTAATATTCATGAAAGCGGACCACTGGTTGGAATATACAAACAGCAGATAATATGGGTAATAATGGCAATCCTGATAATCATGGCCGTTGTATCTGTTCCAGGACGTTTTTTTTATAATTTTTCCTATTTTGCGTATGTGTTATCACTCCTTTTACTGATAGTTGCTCTGTTGATGGGTGTTTCTACCAAAGGTGCAGAGCGATGGATAATGATAGCAGGTGTAAAAATACAACCTTCAGAATTCGCTAAAATCGGCTTATTACTAGCACTGGCAAGATATTTATCAGAAAAAACTGTCAGTCTTGAGAAAATTACCAGTTTTATTTTGCCCGGAATCTTAA
>JAAYEB010000073.1 GCA_012728995.1 Fibrobacter sp.
AGATCGAACGAGGAAAAAGATACAGGCATTCGGTATCGTTGCTCCTTATGGACATAGATAAATTTAAGACCTTTAACGATACTTATGGACATCCGGTAGGTGATCTGGTATTAAAAGAAATCGCAACTTGTATACGTGGGGCAATCAGGGTAAATGACATTCCTGCTCGATATGGAGGAGAAGAATTTACAGTTATAATACCTGAAACAGATGAGCATGGTGCAATGGTGATAGCCGAGCGGATACGATCAAATATCGAAAAACATGTCATACATTCATTTGATAAAGAACTGCATGTAACAGTCAGTATTGGATGTGCAACATGGCCTTTAATGGTTTCAACTCAACAGGAATTGATTGATCGTGCTGATCAGGCTCTCTATTTTTCAAAAAAACATGGAAGAAACAGGATTACTATATTTAACCCAGATGCATCCGAAAAAAGATAAGGCCAATACAATAGAATTGGGACGGACTACTTTTTATGTTTTTAAAAAAGTAGTTCGTCCCAAATAGCCTTCTTTACCATACCAAAAATGAAAAACTACGGTTTCATTTTTGATATATCAAATATGAAACCTATTTCGTACCCAATGTAGATTATATGTATATTCTGTAACTATTTTTAAAATGGCTCGCAATGATTTAAAACGGTAACCAACACACCAATTTATGAAATTACATTTTTTATTGCTTGAATTTTGCCTTGTTTTGATTGGTTTATCACATACCACATATTCGCAAGATTGTACATTTACCATTGCGCGTTTGAAATATGGAGGTGGAGGAGACTGGTATGCAAATCCATCATCACTTCCGAATCTGGTTAAAGCTGTTCGTGAACGTACCAGTATTGCTATTTGTGATTCAGTTGCAGTCGTTGAAATAACAGACGACAGTTTTTTCCATTTCCCATTTATATATATGACTGGCCATGGAGATGTCCGTTTTAATGATAAGGAAAGATTGAGACTTCGAAAATATCTCATTGGAGGAGGGTTTTTGTGGGCTGATGATAATTATGGATTAGATAAGTCTTTTAGAGAGGAAATGGGTGTCTTATTTCCAGAAAATCCTCTGGTAGAAATTCCAGATGACCACCCAATTTTTAAAAGTGTCTATAAGTTGTCCGGGTTGCCTAAAATTCATGAGCATGATGCTTTGCCGGCACAAGGACTTGGGATCTTTTTCGATAACAGACTTGTTGTTTTTTATTCATTCAGTTCTGATATCGGTGATGGTATGGAAGATTTGACGGTTCATAATGTTGGTGAAAAACTCCATGAAATTTCATTGCAAATGGGTGTGAACATTGTTGCCTGGTTTTTAAACCCATGAAATCTGATTTTCAAAAAGTCTATAAGTTCATTTCTGGGATACGCAGAAAATATATCATAAAAAGGATACTTGATGGAATCCTGACATCAGGGTTGTTGTTTCTAACTTTTTCATCTTTTTTGAATTTACTCTTTTTTTTCTATCCTGTTACTCTTCTACCCCTGGTTTGGGATTTTGTTTTAATTATTACAATTGGTTTTGTAATTATCTGGTTTATTGACTCAATAGTTTTACACAAACCCGGAATGATTGAGACTGCAAAACTAATTGAGCAGAAAGGCAGTCTGGATCACCCATTGGTATCAATAGCTTTGGAGTTAAAAACTGTTGAATCACAGAGTGCTTTTACTCAAAAAGCTTACAGTTGTGCTGCTGGTCAATTAAAAGAATTGCCCGATTCACTCTACTCATTCAAAAAATGGAAAATATATTTATTTGTGTTAACAACAGTTTTGTGGTGGTTAACGAATTTGACCCTGAACCCGGTTATGACACATTACTGGAAAATGCCATTTGTATTTTTAAATAAAGCTGATGCAGTAGTTTCACCGGGTACAGTCTATATACCACGAAATGCTCTTGTAAAGATGGTGCTGGAACCCGCCGGAACATCTTTTCCTTCATGCAGATTAAGGATCAGCTCTGTAAAAACTGGTAGAGGAAACCGATACTTGATTCGTCCAGACAGTTCAGGGTTTTTCTCATATCTGGCAGACAGCGTCAGTGAATCGTTTGTCTATCAATTTACTTATGGCGGCCGGGATTTTAATCCTGAAACAGTTTCGGTCGTTGATCCTCCGGTTCTGTATGGTTTGAAAATGAAACTTTTTCCTCCATCCTATACAGGTGCTTTACAAAAGGAGCTTCCTGAAGGGCAGGGCGATTGTTCTGTGTATGCAGGAACAAAAGTAGAAATTGAGATACAATCCGACAGGATATCTGATGCTTATCTTATTGTTAACAACGATTCATGCGTGATGGATATTGCTGACAAAAAGATAATTGGAGAATTTACGGTTTACAATCCGGTCACCTATACGTTTTCTCTATTGGATACATTCGGACAGAAAAATGATTCACTTCCACTGTTTTATGTTGATATCATTCCTGATGATAAACCATTTGTACATTTCCTCAAACCCGGGGCGAATAAAAGTGTAAATCCGGATATGGTTGAATCATTATGGTTAGAAGCAATTGATGATCTTGGATTAAGAACCCTGAAAATTAATTACTACAAAAATGGTGAACAGGATGAGCCGCCCAGAGAATGGAATATCCCTCTGAAAGGAAATCCTAAAACTGTTCAAAAAGAACTGCAATGGAATCTTAATGAATTTTCTCTTTATCCAGGAGATACGTTGTTTTATTGGGCACAGGCAAGAGATTCACGTCCATTTAAACCATACCAAATTGCCAAAAGTGATACATTCTGGTATAGATTGTTAAGTTTTGAAGAAATACATGAACAGGTTGTAAACAGGGAAAACTCTGCACAAAAAGCAATTAATGATGTGAGAAAAACACAGCAAGACCTTGATGAAATGATAAAAAATATAATCAAATCGGCCAGCGGAAAAAAAGAACTTACCTGGGATCAGAAACAGGTACTGGATAAAATTAAAGAAACTATTAAGACTCAGGCTGATTCATTGAAAACAGCAATGAATTCTCTTCAGGATAACATTGAAAAACTTAAGAATGAAGGTGAGCTTGGGGAAGAAATAGTCGGAAAAATGGACCAGATTCAAATGGCCCTTAAAGACCTGATCGATCAATTTGGTGATAGCTTGTTTATGGACTTTGATAACCAGATGATAACAATGGAAGATATGAAGGAGGCTGTTAAAAAACTTGAAGAAATGTTACCGGAACTCAATGAAAGACTTGATAATACTTTGGAATTCCTCGAAATGCTCAAGCGTGATAGAGAGATAGCTGCATTGGCACTTCGTGCAGAAAATCTTGCAAAGGAGCAGACTGAAATTTCAGGATCAGATGATAAAGAGAGAAGCATGATGCAGCAGGGAAAACTTCTGGATAGGACCAAAGAATTAAGCGAAGATATTTCATCAAAAGCCAAAGATGGTTTAAAAATGCCGCCAACCGACAAACTCGATTCAATACAATCGGAGATGGAATCGCTAATTTCTCAAAAACAGTTTCCATCATCGGGTGATATGAATTCAATGAGTAGTGAGCTTTTATTTTTATCACAAAGTTTGAAACAAATGATGAGCTCTGCAAGGTCGCAGCAGATGCAGGTTGAACGCAAGCAGCTTCTTGATTTAACAGATGACATACTTGATATTGCACTATGGCAGGAAGAACTTGGCAAACAAATAAAAACAATGAATCGGGAACATCAGGCACGTTTTCAACAGACTGTAAATGATGCTGTTAAGAAGTCTCAACAAAAAGCAGATAATCTGTCAATAGTTCCACCTCTTATTAAAAAACTTTTAAGAGAGGGTTTTGGCAAAGTATCAGAGATGTCTGAAACGATTATCCAATCAATAGGTCAGTCTGGAGAGGCTAGATTGATGCATTCTAATACACATCTTTTATATGATCTGGCTGACTTGATGATGAGCATTGAAAGTTCTATGGGACAACAGCAAGCACAAGGAGAGTGTGGAGCTGAAGGATGTACAGCCGGTTTGCAAAGACTTTCTGGAAAACAGGCTGCTATTAATTCTGCAACTTCAGATCTCTTGAGATCAATGATGAATGGTAAAAAATCAGATCGCTTTTCAGAGGCTCAAAGTGATAATAAGATTGAGCAAGCCCGAAAAGATGCTCAAAAAGCCCAGGAAGCACTTGCTGATGAACTGGAGAAACTGGCTAAAAAGTTTGGTGGTGAAGGGGAGAGTTTGTCAAAAAGGGTTGAAGAATTGGAGAAAGAAGCCAGACGTCTGGCTCAGATGTTAAAAAACCCCGAAAAGGACATTGCAGAACGCCAGGACCGATTTCTTTCCCGTATGCTTCAAGCTGCCCTTTCCTTGCATAAGCAGGATGAAGGGAAGGAAGAACGAAAATCCAGGATTGCATCAACAACCTTTAAGGAACAAAAAACAATTAAACCAGATGAAATTGTAAAAGATCCGGATACTTTTTATATGTTGAGGCGAAAGGCATTACAGGGGAGCTTCCCTGAAAATTACAGAAATGCGGTAAAAGCGTATTTTGATTCGCTTGAAGTGAAATTTTTTGAAAGAAAATGAAAAAAAGGGGACGGTAACTTTTTTACCGTCCCCAGCCGGTTCCCTACCACCTCTGTTTTTCGTTTGGTGCTTTTATATAGTGTTGCAGAGGTTTAAACAGCCCTCGGAATCTTTCAATTGAACATCTATGATAAGCGATATCTGTGCCAAAACATCAATAATAGTTAATGAATTGATTTTTAGGGAAATACAGTGTTTACCAGAAAATAAAAGAGTCGCGCATATGCGACTCGAAAAAAAAGTGTCGCATATGTGCGACTGTGTAAAGTCTTTATTTGAATAT
>JAAYEB010000074.1 GCA_012728995.1 Fibrobacter sp.
CCAATGATGGTGAAAAGACAGCAAAATGTGTTGTAACAGTCCCGGAAATAATTATACCGGTAGCAACAGTTGTACTTGATAAAAGCACCCTGACATTATCTCCGGATCAAACAGATACATTGAATGCTACAGTAGTACCGGAAGATGCAACAGACAGCAAAATACACTGGAACTCATCCGACACGAATGTAGTAAAAATTAAAAATGGTGTGATTACTGCAAAAGCAACTGGAACAGCACAAATCACAGTAACCACTAATGACAAGGGTAAAACCGCAAAATGTAACGTAATCGTTCAGAAGACAATTGTTCATGTTGCCGGAGTCATACTCAGCAACAGCTCACTTTCTTTGTTGCCCGACCAGACAGATACTTTAAAGGCAATTGTTATACCAGAGGACGCAACAGACAAGGATGTTACCTGGAGTTCATCAGATACAAACATCATTACAGTTATTGATGGCGTGATTACAGCAAAAGCAATTGGAAGCGCAACGATTACAGTGACAACAAATGATGGAAACAAAGTTGCAGACTGCAATATACATGTATCTGAAAACATGGTTTCCGTTACAGGAGTAATCCTGAGTAATACTTCAGTTATTTTACAGCCGAATCAGACTGATACATTATCTGTCAAAATATTACCGGAAAACGCTTCAAATAAGAAAGTTACCTGGAGCTCATCGGACACAAGTATCGTTTCAGTTGTTTTTGGAGTGATTACCGCAAAAAATATTGGAAATGCGACTGTTACCGTAACAACCCAGGATGGAAATAAGACTGCCGGGTTTGAAGTCTCTGTTATTGCTCCAACTGTATCTGTTTACTCTGTTACTCTTGACAAAATAGCGCTTGTTATAAATCCCGACAGTACCGATACGATTAAAGCAACCATATTGCCGCAAGACGCAACCAACAAAACTCTTTCCTGGAGTTCTTCTGATATAAATATCGTATCTGTTGCCGATGGTGTAATTACGGCTCATGATACCGGCACTGCTAAAATTACAGTAACGACTCATGATGGTAATAAAACTGCAGCTTGTCTGGTTATGGTGAATTTGCCAACAATATCGGTATCATCAGTGACACTCAACAAAACCAGAGTAACATTGATGCAAGACCAAATTGAGATTCTGAGGGTAACGATTCTGCCCGAAAATGCAACAAACAAGACAGTTGCATGGAAATCAACAGATTCTTCTGTTGTTTCGGTTGAAGACGGGGGAATTGTCGCAATTAACCCGGGAACTGCTCAAATAATTGTAACATCAATTGACTCAAGGCAAACTGCGACCTGTACGGTGACTGTTACTGAACCGTTTACTCCCGTTGAAGGGATAACTGTTGACCAAAGCGAAGTTAACGTATCTGTCTATACAACACACCAATTGCACGAAACCGTTTTACCTGAAAATGCAAACAACAAAAATGTAACATGGACGAGTTCGGATACATTAATTGTCAAAGTTAAAAATGGTCTGATTACCGCAATTAAAACCGGTACGGCTGTTATTACTGTGACATCTGAAGATGGAGGGTATAGTGCACTTTGTGATGTTTTGGTACAGGAAGAAGAGTACGGATCAGTCAGAGATATCGAAGGTAATGAGTATTCTAAAGTGCGCATAGGCAATTTAATATGGACAATAGAAAATTTGCGTACAACGAAATATAATGATAATGAAGAAATCCCTGATTTTACAGGTGATAGTGAAGCGTGGAAAACTGATTCAGCAGGTGCACTTTCTATTGATAGTGATGGATCTGTTTACTATAACTGGTACGCTGCCAGTAATGGACGCCTTGCCCCAACGGAAGGTGGATGGCGTATACCAACCAATGATGACTGGATAGGGCTTATTAAAACTTTGGTCAAGTGTGGACACAACTTTGAACAAGTTACAGATACAATTTATCATAACACACTCGGCAGTTCTATTGCCGCAAAATCTGGATGGGCTACGAATGATATACCAGGTTCGCCAGGTCATAATTTGTCAGAAAACAACAGTTCCCGCTTTAATGCTCTTCCCACGGGGCGCTGTCATTTGCTTGGCAGTATTTGGGAAAATGATGGAACCAGTGCATATTGGTGGAGTTCTACTTCTTCTGCTGATGTTATTGATGGAATAACTACCTATATGCTTTCCGAATCAAAACATCTAAATGTTGGAGCTACAAATAAACGCCATGGACAATCAATTAGATTAGTTAAAGACGTAGGATTATACTAAGACACAAACAGTCCTTTTTTTTTGTGTAATTAACAGTGTATTGTACTTGATACAGGTAAAGAATGATGACGTGTTACCGAAGTTTTATCATCATTCCACAACCGTATTTATCAGTTGGTCTTTTGAAAAAACCAAACTTTTCATAAAATTCTTCTTTCCCCTTTGCTGCCATCAGAGTTATGTAGGAGTTTTCTGGTGCATTCTTATAAAGATAAGACATAATACTGTCCATTATCTTTGTGCCAATCTTTTTACCCTGGTATTGAGGTTTTACTATAATATCAGCTATAAAAAAGATAAAACCTTTATCTCCTACTATTCGGCCCATACCGATTAATTTATCATCTACAAATGCACTCACACAAAAATCCGTATTTTTTAAGGATATCGCTATTGCCTCATCATTTGGCAAAGGCCAGCCAACCGATTCCCTCATGTCCTTGAAAGATTGAATGCTGACTATTTCTTTCCTTATTTCTACTTTCATAAACTGCCCTGATTTGTTAATGTAATTATTTGTTTCCGGGAATTAGTCAAAAAATAATATGTTAGTCTGGTGTAACATGAATAATACCTGAATCAAAAATTCATATTAAGCTAAAGTTTTAAAACTGGTTTCCGATAAATTAAAAGATACATTTCTGCAGGGAGGCAGGTATGCAAATCAGTTCTTCTTCAATCAATTACTCTTCATCACAGATAAACTTAAGTAAAACCACAGCTTACGAGAGAATTCATGCATGGGATAAAAATTCCGATATTGTATCTGAATCCTCTCAAGAAAATGGCAGGATGGTTTTAAAACAGTTTTCAGAAAAGCGAGTCACCTCACTGCAGAATTCCTCTGTACGGTATCCGGATTATTCAGATATTCAGGACATAAGTCAGAATGATAATGATTCTGATGAATTAAGTAAAAAGCTCAGGGAGTATGCAGGAGATATCAAAATACAGATGATAAAAGATATTCTGGAAGCTTTTACAGGCGAAAAAATAAAACTGTTCGACCCCGCTACCCTCAAAAACGATGAAAATAATCATATAAGTGATAATGTTCATCAAAAAAAGAATGCCCAATCCGAATTACCCGAAAATGCTCAGATCCCGGACTGGGGTTTTGAGTACTACTTTAAAGAGACCTCTTATACCGCTGAAGGATTTTTGTTTGAAGCTGATGGAGTTATAACTACTTCGGAAGGAGATAAAATCAGTTTTTCGGTCTCTTTAGAGATGTTAAGAGAAAACTATTCAGAAAACAGTGTATCCGTAAAAGCCGGCGCAGCTCTGATTGATCCGATAATGATTGATTTATCGGGTAAAGGGATTCGTTTCTCGGATGCACTGTTTATGTTCGATCTCGACGGAAACGGAAAAAAAGAGTTGATTAACACTCCTGCGGAAAAAACAGGCTTTCTTGCGATTGATAAAAATGGCAACGGAATAATTGATGATGGTACTGAACTGTTCGGACCTCAAACGGGAAACGGTTTTTCTGAACTTGCGCATCTTGATGATGACAGTAACGGGTGGATAGATGAAAATGATGAAGTATTTGACAAACTGCTGATATGGCAAAAAGCAGCCAATGGATCTGACAAACTCTCATCATTGCGAGATGCAGGTATAAGCGCACTTTCTGTAACAGGAATAGATACTCAATTTGATGTTCGTTCAGGTCCTTCCATGTCTTCAGAAAATATCGCTGCTGTACTGAAGAAAACCGGTCTGCTTATTAAAGAAAACAAAGAGATAAGCTTTCTTCAGGAAGTCGATTTTGTTGTTTGAAATAAACACGACGAGGGCCACCGGACTTTGTTTTTAAGATTCAGATTTTAATAAACACGCCAACAGGAAATTCGTTCAGTATTTTACCTGCAAAAGTTGTATGCCCGAGTCTCATATTAGAGTTTGTAAATACATTCCGATAATCGCCGCATAGATTATCCATATTGATTGATGTATCTTTCCAGATCTCCGTTCCAGTCGGATAAGTGCCGGGGTCAACTAATCCTGATGTAAATCTTGGAACAGTAACAACAAGAACTTTATCCTTGAAACTCCTTGCAAAAGCAAACAGGCATCTTTTATGTGAGTTATATACATGAAGCGGGA
>JAAYEB010000075.1 GCA_012728995.1 Fibrobacter sp.
ACATATTATCGGGTATGAAGTTCCTGTTAAAGAAGTAAGTGTACAGCCATTCAAACCTTTAACGGCATATAATACAATTGATTGCTCCCGAAAAGGTTCCAGCATAATTATAAATTATCCAACAGAAAATCAGGGTAAAGTAAACATCTCCCTTTACAGTCTTACAGGAAAGCTTGTAAAGAATCTCTTTAACGGAGCCCTGGAAAACGGCAATCATCAGTTGCATTTCGATACCAGGAATTTTGGCTTGTCCAACAATATGTACGTGCTTCGAATGTCTGATATGAGTGGTACTGTTGCAAGAAAGGTGATTCTTAACAGGTAATTATGCTGTAATATTTCAGTTTTATCATAATTTGTATGAAAAAGAATGTCTGAACTTTTGTCTCAATCCAATCCTATCGGGGCGGGACTCGGCGACGGAATCGGAATCGTTTTCCGTCTCCCCAATTCTTCAATCGCTTTTTTGGATATCGATTATTGACCTTTTCGGAAAAGATCCAGTGAGCACCACAGAAAAACCGGATACCCAATAAATAGCTTAAATTTAGCACCCTTGCTTTTTTAAATTCGAACTTTAAGGATCGGTTGACTTTGGGATAATTCGAACCGGTGTACTTTTGTTTTCTTTTGTCCCATCGCCAAGCTGACCGCAATAATTATCTCCACATGCCCACAATGTGCCATTTTTTTTCATTATAAGGCTGTGATTACCACCTGCAGCGATATTCGCTACATCATCCATTATTTTTTCTGGATCGTTTATGTCATCATTAGATTTGTTACCAAGCTGTCCGAAACGATTCAAGCCACATGACCACAAGGATCCATCGCTTTTCAGGATCAGGCTGTGATAATAACCAACAGCGATATCCGCCACATTATTCATAATTTCAACAGGATCATTTATGTTATCATTAGTTCCATTACCGAGTTGCCCGAAATGATTGTATCCACATGCCCACAAAGTGCCATTGTTTTTCAATATATGGCTATGATCACCACCGGCAGCTATCTTTACAGGATAAATGATTCTCAAATCAATTTTATTGCTTTTTACAGTATCGCCTTCTTCATTATAAACTTCAACAACATATTCGCCTGAATCATCTAAAGCAGCATAACCAATTACAAGTGAATCTTTTGTTTCTCCGCTAATAACTTTTTCATTCTTTTTCCATCTGTACGATGGTTCCGGGTTTCCGGTTGCATTTACCTGCAATACTACCTTTTCGCCAATATCAACATCAATGTTTTTACCTGGTTGAGTTATTATTTTAGGCGGAACTGCTTCTGTTTTAAAACTGTAAACAGATGATCTTACTGTATCCGGATAAACTTTCGAATAAGCAATAACCTGCCAGTAATAATCTGTGTACGAATTCAGCTCTTCCTGCAAAACAAGAGTATTGACATTTATTCCAGTAATTTTTTTCTTCAGGTTAGTTTTTGATGTGTCGTAAAGTAATTCAATAAATACAGTATCCCCGTCCTCATCATTTCCACCGCTCCATTTAAAAGTTACACCACTTGTATCAAAACCTGAAGCACCATTTTCAGGAGAAATAATCTCTACACCAGTAATTTCAGTATTGTAATCATAAACCAGTTTAAAAGAACTGCGGTTTCTGTTTACAGATCTGTCTACTGCGAATATTTCTATTTCATTTGATCCATATTCACCAAATTTATCGGAAAGAGAAAAGATATTATCATCTCTCGCCAATATTCCCTTGAAAGTACCTTCAAGAGTCCAGTATACCGAATCAATATCTGAATCATCAGTTACAGAAAACGAAAGCAGTATCTGTCCATCAGTTACCCGACCACCATTTTCAGGACCTGATTCCTGACTAATTACAGGTGCCACGTTATCTCCTATAGTGGTATCGTATGTAATATAAAAAACATATTCCGTCACATTCTTTCGCATTGAACCGTCCTGGGCTACAATTTTTATTTCCGTCCTTTCTCCACTTTTCAGGTCTTTGACAGGATATATGTAGATACTGTCTTCAATTAAACCCATGCTTGCAGATTTAGATCCATAACTGATTTGTACAGAAGACACTCCAGCCCCGAAATCTTTTACTACTGCTTCAACATTAATCTGTGAAGATCCGATTACTGTATCATTCATTGATGAATGCAAAAGCCTTATTGTCGGGCCAGTAGTATCACCTTCAACAACAGAAACATTCAGTTTTAACTTATACTCATCCGAATCGCATACAGCAGAAATCACTGCTGTTTTGGTTGTATCTGAACCCCATGGAGGTGTCCATTTCCATACAGTATCTTTTATTTTCCCTGAATCAGAACCGAGACTGAAATCGCCAGAAAATTTCTCATTCATAAAATCTCTGAGATCAACACTGATCTCTTCTCCTTCAACTGCATCAATCGTTTTTTCTGTTATATTCCATACAGGAATTTTTTCTGAAACAAGTATCTCATAATTCAATGTATCCTTGATATGTCCATTTGTAATAAGCATTACAAATTCATGCTTTCCGTTTGTTTCAGGCGTAAAAACAACAACAAAAGAATCGGCCGTTTCGCTTAAAATAGAAATCTCTGATTCAGAAAAATCATTCCTATTCAGCAGCTTACAGGTAAGTGTGTCTTCACGTTCTGTTGGTAATATAAAAACGAGAGTATCGCTTTTTCCGGAAGTAACTATATCAGGTAATATTACATTTTTAAACAACAACGGTTCATAAACGGTTACCTTAACAGAAGCAGAATCAATAAGTGAATCCCGTTTCGCATACAAAGTTATGGAATATTTCCCGGATTTATCTGTTCTTATGATAACACGTGCTGTATCTTTTGCTTGAATCACTTCAAGCAACCCGGAATCTATTTTCGGGTCAGATTTCACTGAAAATTCAAGTGCTTTTTCACTTCTTGCCGATGCTACAAAACCAAGTGTGTCGATTTTTCCTGTAAGAGTGTAAACAGGATCTGCAATAGAGTCAAAATAGACAGAATCGGGAGCCGGGAGAATAAAAACTGGGAATGTATCGGTTTTATTCATGTAATTTTTGTTCTTGAGTTTTCCGGTTACAAAAATTGTGTCCTTGCCCTCTACAGTAAACTTGTGATTGAAATACAGAGTATCATCTACAGCATTTGAATTGTAATGATGTATGGAATCCAGCCCATTATTTCTGGTAAAAATATGAAGCGCTTCAATGTGTTCTGCCAAAAATATGGAAACACCTATTTTGATTTCAGAACCAAAATCTATTGTCTGCTCGTTTTCTTCCAAAAACAATCTTGCTTTTGAATTGGACGGTTTTTTAAACGGATCGGAAGGCATATCGCAGGAAATTACCAACATAAAATAAACTGAAATCAGTAAAACTGAATATTGAACCATTTTTCTCATATTACATCTCCTGGAAGGTGAAGTGTGATTATATGTATATTTATGAAATTTCTGGTGTTACCGGAGCTCACGAATCAGATTTACTTTCATCTGCCATGTTGCGTATTTCCATAAATTTTCTCTCTGCGTTTTTTCAACCCTCTCAATAGCAGCAAGTTTTATATCCTCATTCATGTTTTCCTGTTTAAGATAGTAATAAGTCGATTTTAAAATAAGATTCGTTTTCTTTTGTTGTAGAAAATACGAATTTCTGTTTTTCATTATCAGATTCGGTCAACTCATGGTGCTTTATTTTAGTTCTGTATATACATTTTTGAAATGAACAGATATTTTATATTTTTCATATTGTCAGTCGATTATTTCAGGACCTGAAAAATGCTCACCCGAGAAAGCATATACAAATAATTTTTCACCTTCATTAATTTCAGAATCGAGAATATCAAATAAAGAGATCCCTACACTAAATTCTGCATACTCTTGTTCATTCTCTTTAGTTAATTCCTTAAAACATGGTACACCAAGATTAAATTGTTCACGAACGTCTTGTGTCCTCAGTATTATTATATCTAAAGGGATAACAGCAAATACCCCTTTTAATTGATCATTTTGTTCATCATGGGATACTTTCTGATGTTCAATTACAGGAACTTTCCCACGAATATTAACCACAATTCTGTTCGTTTCCTTCGTTATCTCTTTTTCTATAACCATTCCAGTTTTATCATTTACATTTGAATCATTTTTATACTCAACAGCATCATTAATCAGTATATTTCTTCTTTGAGCATGTTGCATTACATTGTTCAGATGCTCTTTTTCTTCTTCACTAGCACAAGTTTTCTCATTAAGAGAAATTTTACAGGAAATCCCATTTGATATCATATCGTAATATAAAAACCATAATTTGAATGTTCCAATTTCCCATGAAACATTCAGGTATCTTCTTATATCAATTAGGTAATCCTGAACAATTAACCCTGGAGAAGGTAATTTAGCACTATTTATAATATCAGGTGCACGGTGAACTGTTCCAATTTTTGAAAAACCGGTTTCGAGATTAATACAAATACCAATTGTTTTTCCTTTAAAACGGTTTTTATAAGGAATTGATTTATCTCTTGCACCAATCATAATTACTGGCCAGGAATTATGAAGATCCAAAAAAATCTGATCCGGACTAAATATGATTAGTTTTTCTTCTCCCTCTTCAAGAATATTCCATGTCAGATCTCCAATTTTTAACTGTGGATCATCCCAATAGTCTTCATTTTTTAAAGTTAATGTATGCATTGTTTCCTTTATACCTTTCTCTGAGCTATTATTATCGGGAAGACATGAATAAAGACAGATTCCAATTAAGATAATTGAATACAGTAACTTAATATTCCTATGTTTCCAGTTTTCTGAACTCAAACTTATCATCTGCTCCTATCGGCACATTTCCAGCAGCGTAACTTCCAAAACCTGCAAGCAAAAAGAAATGCTTTTCAAACTTATGATAATTATATGGTAAGGCATGCGCCCTTTATTAGCAACTGCTATGGCTTACGGTTGGGTACGTCAGAATGCTGGCAGTGTTGCCTTCGAAATAGAGTTCCATTCGAACATTTTTAAAGATTGTGAACCGGAGACTACTGGTCGGAGCTCCATTTATCCAGGCGCATCTGAATTTTTCATGGTTACCCATGAAAAAACCGGATGACCCTTTAATTTTTAACGATCGCTACATAATTACTCAATACTGTTCCTGCGATAGCATTAACTATTATTGTGTCATTTGAATTTTTACCATTATTGGGAAATAACTCTGTTAGATCATGTTCAAAGAAACCTTTAATTATTTCATTTTCTTTTTGGATAAATCTGACAGGTATTATAATTCGTTCAAGAAACATTTCATTATCTATAGATTGCTGAATTATTAATGAAATTTCAAGATATGCTCTTCCATTTATTAGTTTAGCCGGAAGATTGTAACTACCATAAATAAAAATTTTCTTAATGTTTGAGTGGTCGTGTTCAACTTTTTTTATTAATATTGAATTTTGTAGAGCTGGAATTAACGGGGAATCGCTACTTTTTTCAAATAACGCTTCTTTCGAATTTGCTTTAACTCTAAAATCCTTTAGATTTGTGTCTTTAGGATTAATTGATGTTCCAGCCACCTTCACATCAATTCTGTTAGAAACCATTTTTCCACATATCGCACACATCGAATAGTGACCATCAACCCATCGAATATCTTTAGAGGAAAGATCTCTCCAGAGTTTATTATATCTGGTTACTTTTTTGTTCTTGTCATATCCAGGAGGATACTTCGGTTCTTCTGAACTGTCAGGTGATGGAAGTTTCCCGTTATCATCGCTTAATTGTATTATGGTGACCTGGTTGGATTCTATCTGTGTTACAATTAGATATGCCGCCACTGGAGGCAAATAACCATTATTGTCGATATTATTTACCTTCCATACAGAATAAACTGGAATAACGGGATGCTCCTTTACATCGAAATGGGACGGGGAAATAATACCAATATCAAAAGGTGTAACCATTTCTGTTAATTGATTGTTTATTCGGGAGTAGATATCAATTTTATTGTAAATGTCAGCATCTGAAAGTTCTAATGCAAATAATAATGCACTTATCATAATATAATCCTCCATTTATTTCAATGTTGTTAAAGCTTGTGCTTTAACAAAAGGTAAACAGTCTGGACAGTAAATTAATTCACAGTTGTTGTTTAATTGGTGAAACATAATACATCTACCATCGACATATTTTGTTTTTGTTGATAATGCTTTGTTAATTTTGTAACTGCAATGGCTCCCAGAACCTCCCATTTTAGTGTATTTCATTGTATGGTCTGCATAGTTAAACCCTGGGGGGCAGAGGTAATAAGTCGGATCTGGAACCATTTTCATTAAGTGTCCGAGTTCGTGCATCACACACTGACTATGAATCGTGTCGTTTGAATTAATAACGACAAGATTGTGAGGTGCAACGCCTCCATCTCCTCCCCATGGGCCACAAGCTGCTGTTACTTTTATAGTTACTTCGACAGAATCCGTTGCTGAAGGGTTCGCATTGGGAGGCAAATCAACTTTAACAAAATCATTGTCATGAAATGAAACCAATCCTGTAGATAAATTAGTTTTAGTTGGGTCATCCGTGAATGTCCCATTTGTTTTTTTAGCCAAGTTTTTCCATTTCCCATTAACAAGAAAATTGGAACCAGTTTGAAGTGGTGGATTGAAAATTTTAAGCTTATTAGCAGGATCACTCATTTGAATAAAATCACTGTTACTTTTAAATATTTGAGTTGCTTCAGATACTAGGTCTCTACCAGTTGAATCTTTACCATCGTATTGCTTATCACATAAAATGATATGGCAACACCTATCCTTATTTTTTGTTGAAAGTAATTTGTGGTACTCTCCTGCATTATGATTTCCAACAATTACATTTCCAGTTGCAGTTCGTGTGTGTGTACAAGGTGTTTCGCTTAAAAATTCTATAAATACAGTTTTCAAGTTCTCTATAGGCGTTGCCATCGAAGGTGGTGTAACAGATTGATGATGTGTCAATTGATACCACAACCTTCTCCAATTCTCCACCACAAACTTACTCGTAAAATTTTCTCCGTCAGTTCCAGCCTCAACCGTGAAACGGTCACCTCCAGCAAGACCACATGCGAGGACTATTGATGCTTCGTTTTTTTCAAATGGTGTGTCGAGATTTGCAATTCCTGCAGTAAATTCAACCTGCTTTCCACCAGCTTTATCCATGATACCTGTTTTCGGGCTGTTTCTTTTACTGTTTTTGTTGTCTGCTGTCACTCTCCAATATACATTTTTTCCTGCGGTTTTTTCTTTCAGATCCTTTGCCCTAACTTTTATTGTCAGCTCTGTTCCCTGCTCTTTTCCATTCGAATCAAGATTTACATACTGTTTATGCGGTTTTGATGCGTCAAAAACCTGTGGATAAACCCATTCAAGAACAATTGTCTCACTGTTCTCTGCTTGCACCGGCTTTGAAAAAACCGGTTTCTTTTCCGTAATTCTCTTGTCATAAATTACTGCTTCACTTTTCTTTACTTTCTTTTTATTTTCAGGCTTAATAAGCTCCGGTGCTTTACCCTTGTCGAAAAACACGATCTCGACCCTGCGGTTCTCACGGGATTTGTAATCATCTTTTCCCTTTTCATCAATCGGGAAACTCTCTCCGCACGGATAAACTCCATTGTTGTTTGAACTGTAGACAAGTCCAGATGGTTCTTCACCGATTTCACTTTTCACACTTTCAACAAGAAGATCCCGGATTACCTCAAATAAAGCACTCCAGGTGTTTTGTCCCATCACACCGTCCTGCTTAAGCGATCCATCAAACCGGTTATTGTATTCACCCTGGAATGCGTTAACCGCGTCTTTTGTTTTTGGGCCGTTTGTGTTGTCTACTGCACCGGGATCGGTTGGCCATCCGTATGAATCGTAAAGGGATTTCAATATGGTCTGGTAATCTTCAACCTTTGAAGCCAGTTCGACTATGTCAAGCCAGGCATCTTTTTTGTTGTCGAGAAGCCTTTATCCCTTCCGCGCGCCATTGTGAAAGGTCGTAGTTATACTCCGGATCACCACTTGTATCACTGTGCCCAAAAAGCAGTATCTCTTTATCACTGTTTTCTTTTGCAAATTTGAATACAGAACAAAGAGAAC
>JAAYEB010000076.1 GCA_012728995.1 Fibrobacter sp.
CTTTATGCTGAAATGGAAACCTCTAAAGGCACAATCGTTTTATCTTTGGAATTTGAAAAAGCTCCAATGACAACAACAAATTTTGTCGGACTCAGCGAAGGAACAATAAAATCAACCCGCGGAAATGTAAAGTTTTATGATGGGCTTACGTTTCACAGAGTCGTTCCAGGATTCGTTATTCAGGGTGGCGATCCTGAAGGGAACGGAAGAGGCGGACCAGGATACAAATTCCCTGATGAAATTCACCCTGAATTAAAACATAGCGGACCAGGTATCCTTTCAATGGCTAATGCCGGTCCTGGTACAAATGGAAGCCAGTTTTTCATAACTCTGGGCCCAACACCCCACCTCGACGGACGTCATACAGTTTTTGGTAAGGTAATTGAAGGAAGTGATGTTGTAAATAGTATCAAACAGGGTGATACAATGAAAACGATAAAAATCGTCCGGGTAGGGGAAAAAGCCAAAAATTTTAAAGCGGATCAGGAATCGTTCGATAAATTGATCGAAAAACAGAGAGAAAACGAAATGGCAGCAAAAAAACGAGAACAGGAAGAAAAACAGAAAATGATTGAAGAAAAATATCCAAATGCCAAAACTACAGCTTCAGGTTTGAAGTATATAGTCGAAAAAGAAGGATCTGGTGATAAACCTTCACGCGGCACAAAAGTTAAAGTTCATTACACCGGTACCCTTATGAACGGTACCAAGTTCGACAGTTCCCATGATCGTAATCAGCCGCTGGAATTTGCAGTAGGTACTGGTATGGTAATTCCCGGGTGGGATGAAGCTCTGCTGGACATGAAAAAAGGTGAAAAAAGAACCTTGATTATTCCACCGCAACTTGCGTATGGTTCCCGCGGAGCTGCTGGAGTTATTCCTCCTGATGCTACATTGATTTTCGATGTTGAATTACTGGATTTTTAAATTTAACCTGAATGGAGACGACTAATTTACAGCTTGTCCCGCAGTGCGGGAATGAGCTATCGCAGAAAGGGTTTATGGACTGTGAAGGTCATAAGGTAATGGTGAATTATGAATTATGAATGGTGAATGAAGAAAAAAAACTACAATCGTTGTCGTAATCGTAATCGTAATCCCATAACCTCATATTAAGCGTTCTGGATCTGATTCTCAAAATCAATGTACGCGAAGCAGATTGTGTAAAGGAATCGTTACTATTCAGGTTTAGGGTAAAATAAAGAACCGGGGAAAACAACTTCTTCCCCGGTTCAATTTTCTGAGCTTCTCTCTTCATTCAAAGCCCCAGCCTTGTGCACCTCTACCGTAACTTGTTATCTATACCTCTAAATGGAGGCTGATATTTGACAATCGGTTTGCGGGAGTATCACCTCTGGCGCAGAATTTAAAAAATCATCATCAGTTCTATGCGTGAGCTAACTGCTGGTCCGTAGACGGTATTACCGGATACTTTCCATTAAAACATGCTGCACAGAAATCATCAGGTACCGGTACTGTTCCTAAAAGTCCTTCATTTGACAAATAACCAAGTGAATCAACTTCAAGGTACTGTCTGATCTCCTCAACCGATTTTTCTGCTCCAATCAATTCGTTTTTGGTTGGCATATCAATTCCCAGAAAACAGGGGCATATAATGGGCGGAGAAGATATCCGCAGATGGATCTCTTTTGGTTCTGCTGTTTTTATCAAACGGATTATCTTTCTCATTGTTGTACCACGAACTATGGAATCATCAACGATAACTATTTTTTTGCCTTTAAGGACTCCCTTTACAGGATTGAATTTGATCCTGACTCCGAAATCTCGTCCGGATTGTGCTGGATGGATAAACGTTCTTCCTATATAATGGTTTCTTATAAGTCCTATATCAAACCTGATCTGCGATTCTTCAGAAAACCCCAGAGCTGCAGTTGTTGCCGAGTCGGGTACTCCAATAACAATATCAGCATCAGCCGGATGTTCACGTGCCAGTTGACGTCCCAGTTCACGTCTGATTTTGTCAACATTTGTTCCAAACACATAACTGTCGGGACGAGAGAAATAGATGAATTCGAAGATACAGTGTGCCCGCTGTACTGAAGGCGCAAAGACCGGAATTTTAAATGATGAAATACCTTCTTTTGTGATCTTGACCATTTCTCCAGGTTCAATCTCACGGATCATTTCTGCACCGACAAGGTCAAATGCACAAGTTTCTGAAGAGATAAAATAACTGCCGTCAACTTTCCCGATAAGCAATGGACGAACCCCATGGGGGTCGCGTGCACCATAGAGCGCATCAGGAGTAAGAAACAGAAGAGAATATGCTCCGCTCAATCCCGACAACGCATCAAGTATCATTGAGTCTATATTTTCCCGCTTTGATCTGGCAATAAGATGCATAATAACTTCTGTATCGGTTTTTGACATGAAAATCGAGCCATCATCTACCATCCAGTTACGTAGTGATTCGGAATTGGTAAGATTTCCGTTATGTGCACCTGCGATCTGACCGCCCCGGCAGTTGATCAGGATTGGCTGGGCATTTTCAATATTTGATGAACCAGTGGTAGAGTATCGATTGTGCCCTATGGCAATATCCCCATTAAGATCATCAAGTGATTTCTGATGCTTGAAGACCTGGTTTACAAGTCCCATACCTTTGCGGACAATTATTGATGATCTGTCTGAAACAGCAATTCCGGCGCTTTCCTGACCGCGATGCTGTAACGCATATAAACCCAGATAAGTCAGATGAGCCGCCTGCGGATGGTTGAAAACACCAAACACACCACATTCTTCATGTAAAGAATCTTCTATCATTTTGTCAGTCTGCTTTCTTTTGTATCGTAGCCATTAAGTTTAAGAGAAATTCCCAAAAAATCCCTGAATAAAGGATGAGGATCAATTGGACGTGATTTAAATTCAGGATGAAACTGAGATGCAATAAACCAGGGATGGTCTTGTAGTTCTATCATTTCAACCAGTATCCCGTCCGGTGATTGGCCGGATATAATCATACCCCCTTTTTCGAAACAATCACGATAATCATTATTAAATTCATACCTGTGACGATGTCTTTCTGAAATAATCTCTTTTGCATATCCCTTATACGCAAGAGTGCCTTTTTTCAACGCACAAGGATACGCTCCAAGACGCATTGATGCGCCCAGGTTCAGTACTTTTTTCTGTTCTTCCATAAGGTGAATAACCGGGTGTGATGTTTTGGGATTGATCTCAGTACTGTTGGCATCAGCCAGTTTCAGCACGTTTCTTGCAAATTCGATAACTGCCATGTGCATACCCAGACAAATGCCCAGAAATGGCACATCGTTTTCACGTGCAAATTGTATCGCTGCTATTTTACCCTCAGTTCCCCGAGAACCGAATCCTCCCGGTACAAGTATGGCCCCAATATTTTTCAAAACTGTTTCAGCACCGGATTTTTCAATCTCTTCTGCTGAAATGCTTATTATATTTACCCGGGCATTATGAAATACTGCAGCGTGATTCAATGCTTCATGTATCGATTTATAAGCATCGGGAAGCTCACTGTATTTACCAACAATTGCAATTTTTACCTCTTTGTCTGCATTGAGAACCCGCTCTGCGTACTCACGCCAGGGTTTGAGGTTACGTCTGGATGCCCTGAGACCAAGGACATCTATTATAACACTATCCAGCTCCTGAGCTGCATAATCAAGAGGTACTTCATAGATGTTTGGCATATCCATTGATTCTATCACCGCTTCTTCATCTACATTACAAAAAAGCGAAATCTTTTTCCTTACATCCTTATCCAGATGTTTTTCAGTTCTGCAGATAAGTATATCCGGTATAATACCGATTTCCCGAAGACGGCCAACAGAATGCTGTGTAGGTTTTGTTTTGACCTCTCCTGCTTTATGTAAGTATGGAATCAATGTAACATGAATGAAAAGGACATTGTTACGCCCTTCCTGAATTCTGAACTGACGCAGCGCTTCAAGATATGGGAGGCTTTCAATATCACCCACAGTTCCGCCAATTTCACTTATTACTACATCAATTTGGGGTGTTACCACAGAACGTATACTGTTGCAGATCTCGGTGGTTACATGAGGCACCACCTGTACAGTCCCTCCCAGATAATCACCTCTGCGCTCTTTTTTGATAATGGTATCGTAGATCTGACCTGAGGTATAGTTACAGTTACGGCTGGTATTGATTCCAGTGAATCTTTCGTAATGTCCTAAATCCAGATCTGTCTCCGCTCCATCATCAGTAACAAATACTTCTCCATGTTGATATGGGTTCATTGTACCCGGATCTACATTAAGATAAGGATCGAATTTCTGGTTAACAACATGCAGGCCTCTTGATTTCAGTAATAAACCGATAGAGGATGCCGCAATACCTTTACCTAAAGATGAAACAACTCCACCTGTTACAAAAATAAATTTTGCCATAAAAACTCCGGCATAACAGATTCTAAAAATACGAAGGGCGCATCATTGTGCGCCCTTTTAAAATTCAGTTCCAGAACATTTTGCGTATATGCAGATCTTCAAGAGATCTGCTGCTTTTATTTCGGTTTTTATCATTATATTCCTGTATGGATTTAACCTGGAAACCTGTATTTTCAAGGGAATCCATACCGCTTATAGCCGCCTGGGCACCCTCAAGGGTAGTGATATATGTAATACCCTGAGAAACTGCAGCACTCCTGATCGGTTTTGAATCGATTTTGGATTTGCTTCCGGCAGGAACATTAATGACAAGATCAATATTGCCGCCTTTGATCAGATCTATGATATCAGGTTTCCCTTCACCAATTTTAGGGACCATTTTTGCGTTAATTCCGTTGGAACTTAAAACTCTCCAGGTGCCTTCAGATGCATAGATTTTGAATCCCAGGGCAGCTATTGTTTTTACCATGAATATTATATTACGCCTCATACTGTTTTTTACGCTGATAAAAACTGCTCCTGACCGCGGCAGTATATTTCCTGCAGCTTCCTGAGATTTTGCAAATGCAAGACCGAAATATTTATCAAGCCCCATTACCTCCCCGGTTGATTTCATTTCCGGTCCAAGTATGGTATCGGCACCGGGAAATTTTCGGAACGGAAGTACGGATTCCTTAACTGCAAAATAATCAATATTTTTTTCAACCGCTTCGCCGATCTCCGAAAGCTTTACTCCAGTCATGACCTTTGCTGCAATCTTTGCCCACGGGATCGATGTTGCTTTGCTTACGAATGGAACTGTCCTTGATGCCCTTGGGTTAACTTCCAATACATATACAGTGTCTTCCTTGATTGCAAACTGGATATTCAGTAATCCCACAACCTGCAGCTCTCTGGCAATACTGATTGTAATTCTTCTGATTTCAGCAATGATGTCTTCAGATAAAGTGTGTGGTGGAAGAACACAGGCGCTGTCTCCGGAGTGTATCCCGGCTTCTTCAATATGTTCCATGATACCACAGATCATAACCGCGTTTCCGTCGGAAACAGCATCAACATCAACTTCAATCGCATCACCAATGAACTTGTCTATAAGTACAGGACGATTTTCTGATGCAGCCTGCGCTTCAGCGATAAACGATTTCAATTCATCATCTTTATAGACTATTTTCATGGCACGTCCACCGAGAACAAATGAAGGTCGGAGTAGAACCGGATATCCTATGCTGCGGGCAATCACAGCCGCTTCATCAGCAGATTTTGCCATGCCGCTTGGCGGCTGGTTTAACTGGAGTTTGTTGATCATTGCAGCAAATTCATCACGGTCTTCAGCTCTCTGTATCGATTCAACGCTTGTTCCGATAACCGGCGCACCTGCATCAGTAAGCTTTTTTGCAAGATTAAGGGGAGTCTGTCCGCCAAACTGGACAATTACACCGGATGGTTTTTCTTTATCGATAATATCCATGACGTCTTCAAATGTTAACGGCTCAAAATAGAGTTTATCGGATGTATCATAATCGGTACTGACAGTTTCCGGGTTTGAATTTACCATTATCGATTCATACCCCAGCTCTTTAAGAGCATATGAAGCCTGACAGCAGCAATAATCGAATTCAATTCCCTGGCCAATTCTGTTTGGCCCGCCGCCAAGTATGACTATTTTCTTGCGGTCGGATCTGATACTTTCATCTTCTGTTTCGTATGTAGAATAATAGTAAGGTGTATAGGCTTCAAATTCTGCTGCGCAGGTATCAACCAGTTTGTATACAGGCAACAACCCCAGTTCTTTACGGTGTTTCCTGAATGATAATTCATCAATGCCAAGCTTGCTGGCAATCTGGGCGTCGGAGAATCCAGTTTTCTTGGCTTTTGTTATGAAGTTTTTTTGTAAAGCTGTATCCTTTTTTAGCAGGTCTGCCGGAAAGGATATGGAGAATTTATAAATATCATTGATATTGTTTATAAACCATGGATCAATTTTTGATGCATCGGAGATCTCTTTGACTGTCAATCCTTTTTGGATGGCATGGAGGATTACAAAAAGCCGGTCGGCTTTAGGTACTTTGAGCGTATCCAGAATTTTATCTTTGCTTTCGAAACTGTATGGAACCGGTTCCAGTCCTTTGTGACCCGCTTCAAGACCTCTTAATCCTTTCTGGAGAGCTTCTTTGAACGTGCGCCCGATAGCCATGATTTCGCCAACGGATTTCATCTGGATTCCCAGTGTGGAATCAGCTTCTGTAAATTTTTCAAATGCGAATCTTGGTATTTTGATTACACAGTAATCGATTGTGGGTTCAAATGATGCCGGTGTTTCACGGGTGATATCGTTTTGAATCTCGTCGAGAGTGTACCCTACAGCCAGTTTTGCAGCGATTTTTGCAATCGGAAAACCGGTGGCTTTACTTGCTAAAGCAGAACTTCTGCTTACACGGGGGTTCATTTCTATTACAACCATGCGACCGTCTTTTGGGTTCACTGCAAACTGAATATTTGAACCGCCTGTTTCTACACCGATCTCCCTGATAATGGCAATCGATGCATCACGCATTTTCTGGTATTGACGATCGGTGAGTGTCTGTGCGGGTGCGACCGTAATGCTGTCGCCGGTATGAATACCCATAGGGTCAAGGTTTTCTATAGAGCAGATAATTACAACGTTATCTGCTTTGTCTCTCATTATTTCGAATTCATACTCTTTCCATCCAATAACCGATTCTTCTATCAGGATTTCATTAATCCTGCTGCAGTCAAGTCCATATTGTGCAGCCTTGTCGAATTCGGATTCATCATATACGATTCCGCCACCAGTGCCTCCCATAGTGAAACTGGGTCGAATAATTAAAGGAAAGCCGATCTGTTTTGCGATTTTCCATGCTTCATCAATGTTATAGGCAAAAGCACTTTCGGGCAGGCCCAGACCGATTTTGTTTATTGCATCCTTGAATTCACTTCGGTCTTCAGCTTTTTTTATCGCCTGTTCGTCGGCACCAATAAGTTCAACATTGTATCGTTTCAGTACTCCGCTTTCTGCAAGTTCCATTGCAGTATTCAACCCTGTCTGGCCACCCATTGTCGGCAGTATTGCATCAGGTTTTTCCCTGATAATGATTTTTTCGACAATTTCCGGGGTTATCGGTTCTATGTAAGTTCTGTCTGCCATATCTGGATCTGTCATGATTGTAGCCGGATTTGAGTTCAGAAGAACAACTTCAAACCCCTCTTCTTTTAAAGCTTTACAAGCCTGGGTTCCGGAGTAATCAAATTCACAAGCCTGCCCAATTACTATCGGGCCGCTTCCGATAATCAGAATCTTGTTGATATCTTTTCTCTTAGGCATAAATCCTTTCATAGCAGCCTGCGCATGAATGCGAGGCATTAAACTGTATTTTGAGAATTTTTATTAACTGATACATTTCAGACTCTGGCGTCCGTTCCGGATAAAGTTTTACTTTTTTCCATCATTTTTGTGAACTGAGTAAAAAGATAGGCTGAATCGTGTGGGCCCGGTGAAGCTTCAGGATGATACTGAACACTTAACAGGTTCAACTTTTCGTCTTCGATACCCTCGCAGGTTTTGTCATTAAGATTTAAATGGCTCAAGCGAACTTCGCTGCTGTCCAGACTGTCAAAATCAACACAAAAACCATGATTCTGAGAAACTATTTCAACAATTTTGCTGTCTATCCTGCGGATAGGATGATTTGCTCCACGATGACCGAATTTGAGTTTGTAAGTTTTTCCGCCAAGTGCCAGTGAAAGTAACTGGTGCCCAAGACAAATTCCAAAAATCGGTTTCTTTCCAATAAGTTTTGAAATGGTTTCTATTGCGTAAGTAACCGCTGATGGGTCTCCGGGACCATTGGATAAAAAGATACCATCAGGATTGTAACCCAGGATCTCATCCGCATCTGTATGTGCAGGTACAATGGTTATATCGCAACCGCAGGATTCAAGAATTCTGAGAATGTTGTATTTGATCCCAAAATCGATTGCAACCACAGAATAGATTGGATCGGATCCGTTTTTCTTGTTTTCTTGTAGTTCGCTCCATTTCCATGGTTTTTCACAGGTTACATTTTTAACCAGGTCGAGTTCGTTCAGTCCGCACCAATTTTTTGCTTTTTCAACAAGATTTTCAATACTGACATCTTCATCACCTGAAAAGATTACTCCTTTCATTGCACCCTTGAGTCTTATATGACGGGTAAGGGCGCGGGTGTCAATATCGTGAATCCCAATGATTCCGTTTTCCTGAAGATACTCCGGGAGGCTTTTTTGTGAAGTGAAATTTGAAGGGTAGAAACAAGCTTCTCTGACAATCAGACCGCTTACATGAATTTTTGATGACTCAACAGTGGTGTCGTTAATGCCGTAATTACCGATAAGCGGATATGTCATGGTAACAATTTGTGATGAGTAGGAGGGGTCGGTGAGAATTTCCTGATATCCGGTCATGCTGGTGTTGAATACGACCTCACCAATCTCTTCGCCTTTGGCTCCGAATGATTCTCCCTCAAAAACAGCTCCGTCTTCGAGTGCAATAATACCTTTCAAATTACCATCCTTACTGCTTAATCTGTTTTAAAATTACGGTTATCTGAATACGAATTAAACGACTCGATAATTTTCGTACTTAGACTTATACACACAAAAAAAAAGACACCCTTCGTGTCTGATACGAAGGGTGTCTTCTGGTATTCGTAATTTTTTATAATCATTACAAAAGTTCGTCTTTC
>JAAYEB010000077.1 GCA_012728995.1 Fibrobacter sp.
AAAGAAAGGTATCAAAATGTATTCACTCCCTGGCCTGATTCCTTTTTCCAAATATCCGGTTTAGTTTGTCAAAAATTGAGGGGTCATTTTTGATCAAATTAGTTGGATGTTCTGATATTGTTATTCGTTCGGCTATTTGTTCTAATGTATTTAATATCATTTCTCTTGGATGAATATCGTATCCGGTATCCTTTTTGATTTTTGATATTACCTGCATTGAAAGAAGAGAGTGACCACCAAGATCAAAAAAATTGTCCATAATTCCGACCTTATCTATTTTGAGAAAAAATTTCCAGATATTGGCAAGGTAGATTTCTTCAGGTGATTGTAAATCACGACAATCCGATACACTATTAGTGACAAAGAGAGGAGGAAGTTTTTTACGATCAATTTTACCTGCCGGTGTAAGCGGCAGTTTATCCAGTTCTACAAAATGCTGAGGTATCATATATGGAGGGATAAGTTTTTTAAGATGATTCCGAAGATCGGTTATTGTTACTGATCCAATATCGGCAGGAACATAGTATACAGAAAGACGAACATCTCCGGGGCTGAATTCATAACATGCGGCAGCACACTGTGAAACAGAAGGATGAGAAGCAAGGGCCGATTCGACATCGCCAAGCTCAATTCTAAAGCCACGAACTTTTACCTGTGTATCCGCCCGGTTCAGATATTCAATGTTTCCATCATGATGATAACGTGCGATATCACCTGTCCGGTAAATACGCTCACCTGTCAAAAATGGATTCTGAACAAAAACCATTGATGTCAAATCTGGTCGGTTATGGTATCCGCTTGATAGTCCTGTACCGCCGATGTAAAGATCGCCGGGAGATCCAACTGGAACCGGTTTCATATCATGATCAAGAATATATATTCTGGTATTCCCGATTGGTTTACCAATAAGTACAGGATTGTCCTTGTCAGTTATTTGATAACATGTGGACCACACTGTGGTTTCTGTAGGACCGTACATGTTCCAGAGTTCCTTGACTCTTGGAAGCAATTCTTCAATTAAATCAGAAGGCATTGCTTCACCACCGCATAAAGCTTTTAGTGTTTTACTTCCAGACCATCCTGTTGTTAAGAGAAGCCTCCAGGTTGCTGGTGTAGCCTGCATTATAGAAATATTTGAATCTGTTATAATTGAAGCTAACAGATTCCCGTCAGCAACAGTTTCATGATTTGCAATTATCAGTTTTGCACCGGTAATGAGAGGAAGAAAAAGCTCAAGAATTGAAATGTCAAAAGATAATGTTGTAACTGCAAGCAGTGAATCTGAGTCTATAATGCCTGGTTTTTTTTGCATGTTCAATAAAAAATTGGCAAGTGCTTTATGTGGAATTTCAACACCTTTTGGTTTTCCTGTTGAACCTGAAGTGTAGATGATATAAGCTGTTTTGTCTGGAGAAGATTTGTCGGTAATATTATTTGATTCAGATGAATCCGGAATTGTGTCCAGAAACAGTTTGTGTATATTAACATCAGGTAAATAATCTTCAAAACCAGTTTCGGTAACAACTGTATTGATACCAGCATCCTGAATCATCATATTGATTCGGTCCTGTGGATAGTTAGGGTCAATTGGTACATAAGCAGAACCAACAGTGTGTATGGCTAAAATTGCAGCAACCATATCAAAAGACCGGGAAGTCATCACCCCGATGAACTTATCGGTTTCTGCATGATTTAATAGCAAGGTAGCTGCAATGTTTTCAACACGTTTAATAAGTTGGAGATATGTATATGTATCTGTTCCAGAAACGATAGCGATTTTTTGAGGATTGAGTACTGCCTGGTTACGGATTAAAGCAGGAAGGCAAAACCCGGGAACAGCAGTATTGGTATCATTCCATTCGTAAATCAGTTTGTGGAGTTCTTTATCGGAAAACATGTTTATTTCGGAAATGAAATTATCGGGATTAGATGCCACTGACAAAATAAGGTTAGTAAAATGAGATGCGAATTGCTCTGCAGTTTCCTTTTCAAACAATTCGGTACTATACTCAAAAGAACCCTCCAATGAACCATCTTTTTCCCACATATACAACGAAAGATCATATTGAGTTATTCCCCTGTCTATAAAAACAGGTTCAAGTTTGATGGAGCTGTTTGAAATAACAGGGAAAGGAAAATTCTGAAAAGCAAACATGGTTTGAAAAAGAGGTGTATGACTTATGTCTCTAACAGGTTTAACAGTCTCAACAATTTTTTCGAATGGAAAATCCTGATATGCCATGGATTCTAAAACAACAAATTTAACATTTTTCAGGAATTCCAAAAAAGTCGTTTTTTGATTAAATTTGATCCTGATTGGCAACATATTAAGAAAGAAACCGATCACATGTTCAATCTCCACAGAGTTTCTGTTGGCGATCGGAGAACCTATAATGATATCAGATTGACCGGTGTATTTTTTGAGGAATACAGAATAAGCAGTTAACAGTAACATGTAGAGAGTTGCATTTTGATTTCCGGTAATTTCCTTGAGTTTTCCAGTAATTTCAGGATTAATGCTAAAATTGACCTGGGAGCCAGAATAATCAAATTCTGGTGGACGCGGATGGTCAGAAGGTAATTCAAGAACCGGGAGGTCGCCCTCAAGCTGGTTTTTCCAGAATTGTATATGATTTGAATAATTATTATTGTTTTCACTTTCATTCAAACTTAATGCATAATCAGCATATTGTAATGTTGAACTGGTTTGATTTATTGGTAAATCAATGTGTTCTAATCTCTTTATAAGTTCGGTTGCCAGTATTCCCATAGACCAGCCGTCAGAAATAATATGATGCATGACAAGGAGAAGCCGACCCTTGTGATTATTACGTGTGATTATAATTCTGACCAATGGACCCTTTTCAAGTTCAAATGGCTTTCGTATCTCATTTTTTACCTGTTCATCATGATTTTCAGGAATAATACTGATGTCAAAATCAGGTATATCAGTGATAGTGGAATATGGAACACCATCTTTCTCGTTAAAAACAGTTCTAAGAGATTCCTGAATCTCAGAAATGGATTGTAAAGCCTTTTTAATGGAAGAGGGTTCGATTTCACCTTCATACTCAAATGCCTGAACTATATTGAAAGCAGCGCTTTGTGGTTCAAGCCGATACATGAACCATATCCGTTTTTGAGAGGGTGATAATAATTGATTGCTTTTATCCACTTTTCCGGGAATAATAGATATGGTATTATTGTTATTAAAATCACCGCTGACACTAAAAACTGTTTGAGTCATACTGCTTAATGATGGGGACTGAAGTAAATCCTGTACAGTGAGATTACATGGAAAGGACTGTTTGATTCTGGAGAGTAATTGAGCACACAGCAGTGAATCTCCTCCGAGATTAAAAAAATTGTCGTGTGGATTTATTGTTTCCAAACCCAGAAGATCTTTCCAAAGATTACTTACAAGAGTCAGTTTGTCAGCTTTGCCAAATTTATTAACGCTGACTATTGCATCATCTGGCTTTTCTTTTTCAGGATCAGATTCAAGAAGTGGTTTCGGCTGATCTGATATATCAATCCAGAACGGTTTTCTCTGGAATGGATATGTAGGAGTTGAAACACGTTTTCTATTTTCTCCTGTATATATTTTGCTCCAATCAACTGTTAAGCCATTACACCATGATTTTGATAATGCCCCAGCAAAAAACAGGCTGTCATCAGTCTCATTTTTGACGTGTGGAATCGAAGGAATTGTCAAGTTTGTAAGTCCGGAATGATTTCTCACAAAAGAACAAAGAGTAGTACCTGGGCCACATTCAATAAATATCGGTGATATTTCTTTTGTCAGTGTTTTGATACCTCCTGTAAAATTAACACAAGAGCATATTTGCCGTGCCCAGTATTCTGGTGATACTGCATCATTATCTGAAATGAAATCTCCGGTTATATTTGAGATAAAGGGTATTCTGGGTTTGTTAAATTCAAATCCGGAAATTCCAGTTTGAAATGTTTTAGAAACGGAATTCATCATAGGTGAATGAAAAGCATGAGAAGTATGTAGTCTTCTGAAACTGATTCCCTGTGATGACAGCTTTTTTTCGATTTCCTGGATCTGGTCTAAAGGTCCGGAAAGCACCGACAGTGACGGGCTGTTAATTGCAGCACAAACCAGATCATTGTTCAAATAGTGTTGGATTTGCTCTTGGGGTAAGCTTACAGAAACCATACTACCTGTTGGTGTTGATTCCATTAAATTTCCCCGTAAAGCAACCAGTTTAAGCCCGGTTTCCAGAGAAAAAACATCAGCTATACAGGCTGCTGTAATTTCTCCAATACTGTGTCCGATAAGAAATGATGGATAAATACCATAATTCATAAATAATTTTGACATTGATAATTCAATAACGAAAAGGAGGGGCTGTGCCAAAGACGTATTTGTTAACGAATCATTCGAAGGTAAAGATTCGGCTAATATATATGGTTTGATGTTTATATTACTTTGTGAACTGAGAATATCTGAACAATAATCGAAGTACTGTTTAAAAACAGGTTCAGAATCATACAGGTTATTGCACATACCGGAATATTGAGATCCCTGGCCAGGAAACATAAACACAACCTGATTACTATTCTGTTGGGCAATACCGGAAAAATATTTGCCGTTAATTTTGTTACTAATTACAGAAACACCCTCTTTATTATTGGAACATATTATTACACGTCGATTTGTAAATTCTTTCCGCCCATTTTGCATTGTATATGCAATGTCAGCGCAATCAGAAGAAGAATTTGAAAGAAATGATTCAGTTTTACGGGTATATTCTTCCAAAGCAATATCTGATTTTGCAGAAAAAGGAATGACATGAAAGTTTCTTGTTGATTCAATACATTCAACAGTGGGTGGTTCCTGAAGAATAACGTGAACATTTGTTCCTCCGATTCCATATGAGCTGACACCTGCACGTCTGGGGTAATCCTTTTGAGGCCAATCTAACGGAGATTCCGGTATAAAAAAAGGACTGTTTTCGATGTTTAATTCTTCATTGGCTTTGTCAAAATTTATGTTTGGTGGAATTAATCGGTTTTTTAGTGATAATGATGCTTTAAGAAGTCCTGCAACACCAGCAGCAGCATCAAGGTGACCAATATTTCCTTTAACTGAGCCTAAGGCGCAGAAGTTCTTTTTGGAGGTCATTTCACGAAAAGATCTGGTTAAAGCTGTTACTTCAATTGGATCACCAAGCTTTGTTCCGGTTCCATGGGCTTCAATAAACTCAATCGTTTCCGGATTAATATTGGCTAACTCCTGAGCCATGGTTACCACTGCAGCCTGACCATCAACAGAAGGTGCAGTGTAACCAATTTTTAATGAACCATCATTGTTTACAGAAGAACCTATTATTACGGCATAGATGGAATCGCCTTGTTCAATTGCATCTGATAACCGTTTTAAAAGAACGACACCACATCCTTCACCGCATACAGTTCCTTGTGCATTAATTGAAAATGGCCTGCAATGACCGTCAGGTGACAGTATATGCCCGTTTTCGTACAGATAACCTGTGTTGCGGGGGAACTGTAAAGATATACCGCCAGCTAAAGCCATATCACATTGAAATGTGTATAAGTAATTGCATGCCGTATGAATTGCTGTTAAAGAAGAAGAACAGGCGGATTGTATACAAATACTGGGACCGCAAAGATTAAATTTGTAAGAGGTTCTTGTTGTCAAGAAGTCGTTGTTGTTTCCTATCATTATCTGATAATTTTCAGAAGACAAACGGTTTTTTTTAGAAGGCAATACATGATAAAGAAGATACCCGTTGGGGTTACATCCTGCAAAAACACCAATAGACCCTTTGTAACGGGACGGATCATATCCACCATCTTCAAGAGCTTCCCATGCAGATTCAAGGAAAATCCGATGCTGCGGATCAGTTAATGATGCTTCTCTGGGAGACATGCTGAAAAATTCGGCATCAAATAGCTCAACATCATTAATTGCATGATAGCCTTTAACATACGAAGGATTGTTTAAAAGATGCGGTTCTACTCCGGCATCTTGAAGCTCTTTATCAGAAAAATATCTGATTGATTCTATGCCATTTACAATGTTTGACCAGAATTGCTCAATATCATCTGCACCTGGGAATCTTCCTGCCATTCCAATTATAGCTATTCCTCTTTGGGGCGATTTTTTCATAGTTCAGATTGCCTTTCGTTTCGTTTAACAAGATGACCAGGTATTGTCTATTCCTGGAAAAATTGCCTCTGCTTTTTTCCTAAACCTCTTGCGTTTGAAAATGAAGAGTCTGTAGTTGAGGTTTTCATATCAGATAAATGTTGTGCCATAAGCCGGACTGTTGGATGCTGAAATAATTCAGTCATCGACACATTCCTTTCAAATTGGATATTTATTTTTTGCTGAACTTCTGCAAGAAGAATCGAGTGCCCGCCAATGTCAAAGAAATTATCATCAGGATTTACCACCGGAACTTTTAAAACATCAGTCCATATCTGTATAAGTGCATTTTCCAAACTGTTTCGAAACTTGTTTTCAGGTAGAGGCTTATTCAGGTCGGATAAATGTTTTGAATCCCTGATATCTGGTGAGGGTCTAAGCAGCCTGTTGTCATTGTTGTTTACATTAATTATTAGTTCTTTCAGTTCATTTAACCATTTTAAAACGGAGTCCTTGTTGAAAAGGTCTGCATTGAAGTGACATAATAATCTTAATCCGTCAGATGACTCAATCGCATTCAGGTTAATTTCGAAAATTTCATGGTATCTTGGATTCAGATAATAATCAACTGTACAGTTCCCAAAACGGATTTTGTCAAGTGTATATTTTTGAGTATGTGTAAGACTGGCCGATACAAGTGGAATCCGTGACAGATTTCTTGGTATATTGACAATTTGTATCAACCGCCCAAATGATAAACAGCGATGCTCATATGCGCTATAAAGGGATGATTTCACTTTTTGAAGTAAAACAGTAAAAGTATCAGAGTTTTTAATTTTAATTCTAATTGGCAGGAATGAAACACAGTGTCCAACAAGATTTTCCATTCCCATGTCAGGTTGACCTGCTGCAGGAATGCCAATTATAATATCAGACTGATTTGAAATTCTGGAAAGAGTTGCAGCCCAGGCTGTAAGTAGTGTTACAAACAAGCTGGTATTGTTTTTTGAGGAAAGGGTTTTTAGTGATGAAAAAAAAACATTCTCGGCTTGCAGAGAAATCGATTCTGCTCTGTAGGTTCTGATATCCGGACGTTTATAATCAAGGGGCAGATCCAGACTCGGAATTTCACCATTCAAAACAGTTTTCCAGTAGATTTCACATCTCTTGATTTCTGATTGAAATTTGTCATGCCAAATTGCCACATACTCACTGAATCTGGGAGCCGGTTTCAGAAATTCCGATTCATTACCATTGAGACAGGATGTGTATAAAACCGAAAGATCATTTAATATTGTGTCAAGTGACCATCCATCACAAATTATGTGATGAGCAGAGATTATAAGTGTACAATAATCCTTATCGTGACAGAGTATGCGGGTGCGAAACAATGGACCCTTGATTAGATCAAAAGATTGATTCATTTCCTCTTTAATAATCTTATGAGAATCATTTGTGTTGATATTCTGTACTAATGGCGGATTATCATATTCTGACATTATATAAAGTTTCGTTCCATCAGGGCTGATAGTTGACCGCAGTATTTCATGTCTGCTTATCAGTTTTTCAATTGCGGTATGAAGAGCGTTTAATTTTATATCTCCCCTGATATGTACTGATAATGATTCGATATATCCAAGCGATGATTTGTCGTCAATCTTGGTTGCTATCCAGATCTCTTTTTGTGAATCTGTAAGCGGTATTATTGCTTCAAGCTGCGGGCCGGAGAATGGATTAAAACCTGATTCGTTGGTGTATGATGGAATCATAAGTTATCCTCCAATTTTATAAAATTACCAGTATTAGTAGGGTCTGGAATATACCAGGCAGCATAACCATTTTCATCTCTCCCCAGTTTTGCTTCAGGAACAGGAGGGTTGTCATTTTTGAAAATATCTGCTTTGGGTAAAGAGGCTGTTATGGGAGCAGATTTATCGGAGCCCTCAATTATTTTGATATGCTCTTTACTGCTTTTTTCTTTTGCTTCCAGCAGATGCAATAGCCTATCAATTATATCCATTTGCCTGATCAGTAAAGATTCGGACATATTGCCTTGAGAACTTCTATGATCAGATGTTTTTAGCTGGTTTTCATGATTTTTATTGTTTGGAGTAGTGCTGGAAGAATCAGATTGTTTATTTTCATGAAACATGTTCGAAACAGTTTCTTTTGCTTCAGACATTATATATTCCGTTAAGGAATTTAATGTAGAAATACTGTCCATAAGGTTACTGAATGATATTTTGACCTTATAATCCTGGGAGACCGCCCTGGCAATTTGGGTCAGGACAAGAGAATCCAGACCAAGTGATAAAAAGGTTTCGTCGCCAGATGCTTCCGAAAGTGAAAATCCTGAAATTTCTGATATTTTACTCCTTAGATTTTCCGAAAGTTGAATTGATACGGATTTATTGTCATTTTGATTCTGGTTGTTCATTCCCGATTCCTTTTCATCAGATACAGATTCATGTGTTGAAATAGAGTTTACATTAGCAGGTTCAACCCAATAACTTGTTTTTTCAAATGAGTAGGTTGGTAGAGGAATTCTTTTCCTGTTCTCATATTTATAAAATGAATCCCAATCTATTGAAATCCCCGCTAGCCATAACCTGCCAACAGCTTTAAGTATCGAAGTCCATTCAGTATCTTCATCAGATTTATCACTTAAGGATGGTATAGCAAACTGTTTACCAGGTAAAGTTATGTGCTGAGATGCAAGAGTAGCAGATGTTGCTCTGGGACCGGATTCAAGTAGAACACGGGACGTATCTTTCCATGCAGTTTCAATTGCATCGGAGAACATAACTGTTCTTCTCATATGTTGCGCCCAGTAATCAGGCGACAGTGCATTTTCATCACTCATCCAGTTGCCTGTAACAGTTGATATTATGGGTATTTTGGGTTTATTGAGATTGACAGTACTAACTATATCATAAAAAGGAGCAATAGCCGGATCCATCATATATGAATGAAAAGCATGAGAGCTGTGAAGATATCTGCAAATTATCTTGTTATCTGTAAGCAATTTTTCAAAGTCGGAGACAATATTTTCAGGTCCTGAAACTACGCACAAATTTGGTCCATTAATTGCAGCTATCGAGAGATTATCTGGAAGCAACTTTTTAAGTTTATCATGACTTGTCAAAACAGATAGCATTGAGCCTGGCATGATGTTTTGCATCAGTTTTCCCCTGGCTGCAACAAGCATCAGAGCGTCTTCAAGAGAAAAAATGTCAGCAAGACATGCACATACGAATTCACCTATACTATGACCAATCATTGCACCAGGTTTAACGCCCCAGCTTATCCATAAATTAGCAAGAGCATATTCAATTGTGAATATGGCGGGTTGAGTAAAAAATGTTTTTTTGAGAGATTCAGTTGCTGAGTTTTCGCTGATATTTTTCGGGTAAAGAATATCCCTGATATCACGATTTAAATGGGGTTCAAGAATATTGGCACATTTGTCAACAAAATCCCTGAAAAGTGGTTCGCTTTTGTATAAATTGATGCCCATATTAATATACTGGCTTCCCTGACCAGGAAAGAGAAAAACAACTTCTGGTGCGCTTGTATTACATTTTCCACTGCCATGCTTTTCAGAATCTGGATTGTCAAAATTATCTGTTAATTCTGTAATATCAGAGCCGATGTAAAAAGCGCGTTCGGGAAAGTTGTTTCTGCCAACTTTCAGGGTATAAGCAGCATCAGGAAGAATAGTATTCATGTTTTTTTTCAGAAAAGCAGACATGTCTTGAATATATCTTGAAAGTGATGATTGGGATTTTGCTGAAAATAGAAATAATTGTATCGGACGGGAACTGCCCGAAACCGATTGTTTTGGAGCTTCTTCTAAAATAACATGTGCATTGGTACCACAAAAACCAAAAGAGCTGATTGCTGCTCTCCTTGGATTGATGCTGTCAGATGACCAGGTTTTCAGGGTCGTATTGACAAAAAAAGGACTGTTTTCAAAGTCAATATGAGCATTGGGTTGTGAATAATTGATACTGGGTGGTATTTTTTCATTTTTCATGATCAGGGCTGTTTTAATAAGACTTACTATACCCGCAGCAGTAGTTGCATGCCCCCAGTTACCCTTGACAGATCCTATCGAACAGAACTGTTTTTTCTGTGTGAACTGACGGAATGCATTTGTAAGGCCTTCAATTTCTATTGGGTCACCAATAGGTGTTGCAGTTCCATGTGTTTCAATGTACTCTATTGTTTCCGGGTGAATTTTGGCAACAGATAACGCTTTCAGAATTACCTCAGTTTGTCCGGCAGATGAAGGTGCCAGGTAACTTACCTTTCTGGATCCATCATGGTTTACAGCAGAGCCAATAATTTTTGCATATATTGTATCATTATCAGCGATAGCATCCTTGAGTCGTTTTAAAATAACCGCTCCCGCTCCTTCACCAAACATTGTTCCTGATGCATTTGCATCAAAAGGTCTGCAATGTCCATCACGTGTAAAAATTCCACCATCCTGATAAAGACGACCGCTCTTTTGAGGAACGTGAATATCGATTCCGCCTGCAATTGCCATATCACATTGATTGGAACGAAGTGCGTGAAAAGCATGGTCCACAACAACAAGTGTCGTAGAACAGGCAGTATGAATACTGAGGCTTGGTCCGTGTAAATCCATGGAATAGGATACCCTGGGAGCAATATGATCTTTTTCAGTTCCTATTTCCAGAATGATATCACCAACAAGACTGATCAAATCCGGGTGTGATAAAACATTATTGGTAAAATAGGTATTGTTTCCCATTCCTGCGTAAACACCAATTAACCCATTATATTTTTCCGGACTATAACCAGCATTTTCGAGCGCAGCCCAGGCTGTTTGAAGAAATATTCTTTGTTGTGGATCCATTACCTGTGCTTCTTTTGGTCTTATGCCAAAGAAAGCAGCATCAAATTTGTCAATGTCATCAAGAATGCCACGGGCTCCGATATAGGAAGGATCATTTCTAAGTTCCTCTGGAATAGATGCATGAAGTTCGTCTGGTGAAAAGAATGAAACAGTTTCTCGTCCATCGCATAGGTTTCTCCATAATTCTTCGATATCCTCTGCTCCAGGAAAACATCCTGCCATACCAACAATTGCTACTGCTTCATCATTAGAATTTCCGGTGGATGGTCTGGAAATTGCCGGAGATGAAGAGATGTCCATATTTGTAAAATATCGGGCAAGGGAATCAACGGTAGGGTGACTGAATATTTTAAGTACAGAGAAATCTTTACGATTAAATAAACGTTGTAATTGGGCTGCTGCAACAGATGCCGTTATGGACGTAGCACCAATGTCAAAAAAATTGTCATAAATTCCAACATCTTCAATTGATAATAACTCTTTCCACAGGGAAGCAATTTTTTCTTCTGCTTCTGTTCTAGGAAATATTTTATCATACTGATTACAATTTTCATTTTGGTTAATTAGTGGTAGTGATTTTTTATCTATTTTACCGTTGGGGGTCAGTGGAAACTCTTTTAAAAAGGAGAATGCAGAGGGTATCATGTATGATGGCAGTTTTTTACTGCAGAATTCACGTAAATTATGTATTTGGGGAGACGGCCCTGAGCATGTCATATAAGCAGCAATAACAGAATCCCCGGATTTTGTAATATTTAGATTAACAATCGCATTACTTATATCAGGATGTGATTTTAAAACAGCTTCGATTTCCCCCGGTTCTATTCTATATCCATGCAATTTTATTTGTGAATCGACTCGACCTAGAATTTCCAGCTCTCCGTTACACAAAAAACGGGCAAGGTCACCGGTAGCATACAACCTCTCATCCACCTGTCGAGAAAAGGGATCGGTTATAAATTTTTCAAAAGTAAGATCCTGTTTATTAATGTATCCACGGGCAACCCCGGCACCGCCAATATACAAATTTCCGGGGATGCCCCATGGAAGGGGTTGCATTGTATCGTCAAGAATATATAGAGTCGTATTTGATATGGCTTTGCCAGCCGAAATACTGGTATCATCGGGATATATGCGGTTACAGGTCGACCAGATTGTGGTCTCGGTTGGTCCGTACATATTCCATAATTCATCGGCTTGCAGAAGGATCTCTTTTGCCAGGTCAATTGGTAATTGCTCTCCACCACAAAGTATCCGGATCCGGTGATCTTTGTGCTTTTTCCAACCTGCTTCGATAACCATTCTCCATGTAGCAGGTGTAGCCTGAATAATATCAGGTTTAAAGAGATCGATTGCACTAATGAGTGAGGACGCGTCGCTTGCAATTTCGCGGTTTAGAAGAACACATGTCCCGCCAGTGCAAATCGGGCCCAGGAGTTCCAGAAGGGATATATCAAAAGAAAAGGTTGTTATGGCTAAAAAAACATCACCTTTGGACAGTCCTGGTTCTTTGCTCATTGAATTAATGAAATTATAAAGAGAACCATGATAGATCTCAACACCTTTAGGCAAGCCTGTCGACCCTGATGTGTAAATTATATAGGCGATATCTGAGGGTGAAATGTTGATTTCGGGAATTTCTGATGAAGCTTCATTAAGATCGGAAGATTTGTTATCAAGACAAATGATTTTATTAGAATAAATATTTAAATTGTTTTTTAGTTCTGAAATCGTAAGCAGTAGTTCAATATTGGAATCTTTTATCATATAATCGATGCGATCGGATGGAAATGACGGGTCGAGGGGCACATATATTCCTCCAGACTTCAAAATACCCAATAATCCAATTATGAGAAAATGGGAGCGGTCAATAAAAAGCCCTATACGGGTACCTTTACTCACACCATATTTATTTATAAGAAAAGTGGCAAGTTTATTTGATTGTCTGGATAATTCACTGTAGCTCAGGGTTACATTACCTGCCAAAAGAGCTGTTTCAGAAGGGGCAACCTTTACATACTCTTCAATCAAATTATTGACAATGCAAGAGTTGTCCATTTGATGAATCGAAACGGTTTCAGATTCATGGAATAGTTCTTCATATTCTGATGGCTTAAGAATGGATAATTTCTCGATAAGAATAGTGGGATCAGAGATTATCTGCTGGATAAGATAATCAAAACGGGAGAGCATTGACAGTATAGATTTTGGGTGAAAAAGGCTCCTGGAGTATCGAAAATATATTTTCAGGGAATCCTGCAGATCGTGAACAGCGCAGGCCAGATCAAATTGACCATCTTCCTGGGAAACAGGAATGATTTTCCAGGGATTTTCAACTACCTCATCGTACCAGTCGAAATATGTCTGGAAAACAGGATGTCTGCTGATATCTCTATGTGGAAAAAGTTTGTCAACAAGTAAACTGAAAGGATAAGCTGCATGATCATCCAATTCCTTTTTCTGGTTATTTAAATACGAAACATAATCCATAAAACCAAAATCATTGTTTAAACAGACGCGAAAAGGGATGTCATTGCTGAACAAACCTGCAGACTGATTCTGTTGTGAACTTTTTCTTAAATTGAAACTGGTCCCAATAACAATATCTTCCTGATTTGAATACCGTGATAAAAGAATAATAAAAATGGCAAAAAGAAGATCTGATGGTTCAGAATGGTACTGGCTTGTAATATCGAAAATCTTCAGACGGGAAATGCTGTTTAGTTCAAGACATTGTGATTGTCCATTCAGATTCCTGATTTTAGGGCGGGAATAATCAATGGGCAATTCAAGTATTGGTACATTCTCCAGCTTTGACTGCCAATAATTCAGATCAGTCTTTGCCTTTTGGGTATTTAGATAATTCTGCTCATCTTCAATAAAATCAATCAAGCTGGATGAAGGAAATGAAGTGGGTTCAGAACTGAATGCAAACAATCGTAAATCTTCAGTAATTGTTCTTAATGAATCATAATCCAAAATGATATTATGTGCACAAATAAGAATACAAGTACAATTTTCATTTAGAATGCATGCATTGAAACGAATCAAAGGGCCTTGTTGAAGATTAAATGGTTTAGCTGAAATCTCCTGCATCTTTTCAGTTACTTCATCAATATTATGGGCATTTTCAATCCAGACAAGTTGTGTAAGGGGATTACTGTGTATGAGCTGAAAATATTCATTTCCGTCGAAATGAAATGTTGCCCTGAGTTGTGGATGACGATTTTGGATTGCAAATATTGTATTGTTCAATAATTGTTTGTCAAATAATTCCGGTATATAGACAACTCTTCCAATAGAAAAAGAGCAGTTTTGATGGCTGAATTGATGTAAATGCCAAAGTGCTTTCTGGCCCGATAATAACGGTAATCGAAAATCCTGATTTTCCTGCAATGTATTCAGGCTGTTTGATGTGGTCATGATGAATCCTTTCTAATGAAAGGTTACTTCTGTTTAAAGAAATATCAAAAAAGGATTTAAGTCGCCCGATCTCAAAAATATCACGAAAGTGTAAGTAAATTTATTCTGTTGTCTTAAATATGGAAAATGTAAATAAATACTTGACAGAAAATATTGAAAACAGATTAAACTAACAGTACAGATCTATATAATTAGCAGAAATTGGACCAATGGGAAAACAGGAGAAGAAAGGCACAACAGGATTCCGTTCCGTTATTATTAATATATCCAGTATGGCTTGTGTACCATGAAAAAAGTAATCAAAAAGGTACAGGTTTTGCAGATTTTTTTCTTTAATAGATGGCAGAAAAAACAGGTAATCATGTTTAAAAGAGATCCGGATGTTTAATCATAAAAGGATATTAAAACCACTGATAATGTTATCAGTGATAATTTCGGGTATAATATACTTATCTCTTGAAAGTAAAATTCATTTTGAAATTCCAAAACAAATAAGGTCAGCTCTCAAAGAGAATTTAACAATTTCTGTTGAATTGCCTGATTATAAAGCAGATATACTATATATACTGGGTGGATCTGTTAAAAGCATGTCTTATCATATTAAAACTGCATCAGCTATATATAAAACTGGAAGTGCGGATAAAATTCTATATTTTAATACAAAAAATAATAAAAGAAACAAAAAAACAGAACGAATGCTTCAAAATGCAGGCGTTTCAGAGTCGGACATTGAACCATTAACTGTTAAAAACGGTGTTTTTGGAACAATGTCAGAAGCTCGTGCAATAGCAGATTATATGAGAAGGAATTCATACAAATCGATAATACTGGTTTCATCACCTTGCCATACACGAAGAGTAAAATTCAGTTTTACGAAATACCTGAAACCAGCAGGGGTTAGCATATATATAAAAGGCTCAGAAGATAAATTCGCAGCAAGAGAAATGATACTTGAACATATAAAATTGAAAATTTATATGTTGATATTAAATATCCATCAAGGAGTAATTTAATTTGGTAAATAGAACAATTCTCTTCCTGAGGATTTCCTGGTCATTGCTCTTCTGTATAGCTAAATAACCATGTTTCAAAAGTTTGCTCCATAATGGTGTCCAGGCTATGTCGAGATGTGGTCAAGTCTGTATGATAATTACACCGCAATAAATAATGATCGTATCATCCAGGTTTTATTTATCGGGTGAAATGTAAGATTTGATCAGATTGGAAATCCTTAAAATATCTTTTTTCATGACATAAGGATGACAGGGGAGAGTAATAAGGTTATGGCAAAAACGCCTGGCATTAATACAGTCGGTTTTATTGTAAACTGGTAAATGAGGAATCAATTCTACAGATGACGGATATGTTTTACTGATACCCAAACCTTCTGAATTACTTTTTTCAATAATAAAATCCACAGCCTCAGGATTTTTGAAAAGAATTGGAAAACGGATGCAGGGGGTACTTGAATTTTTTACAAGAAGCGTAATTTCGGGAATATTACTGAGTAGCTTTGTATATAGAAATATCCTGCTGATCCGTTCATTATTTAGATAATGTAAATATTTATCCAAGTTGGTTATGCACCCGACCCTGAAACAGTCGAACTTTTTGAGCTGAAAAGCTGTGTTAAATTCAGTTTCACCCAGCTTCAAAAATGGAAACATCCTGGGAATCCAGAAAAAATGTGGATGAATAAACAGATTAATTGCAAAACATTGAACAATATTCGAAATGATCTCTTTTGGGTCTGGTGACGGTAAAGAAGCAACAATGGAGTTCATTTTTTCATAAAACAAGTCATTGTCGGTTAAAATAATTCCTCCTGTTCCTGTAGAATATGATTTCCCTCTTCCTAGACTGAATATTCTAATATCGCCATGGCTTGTAATCAATTTGTCCAATGCTGATCCCATAGCTTGTGCCGCATCTTCAATGATTGTTATTTCGGGATCATCTACCATATTGCGTACCGATTCTATAGAGGAAGGAATCCCAAAAAAATGAGTTGGACAGACAGCAAGAATCGTTTTTGTATTAGCAAGGGCATTTTTAAGTGATATTGTATCAAAATCCATAGTTTCAGGATTGATGTCACATGGTTGAACTGTTAAACCGGCTTTAGTAATTGCAGAAGGTACAGAATAACAATTAAAAGCTGGTATTATAACCCGGTTTCTTTCTGGAAATAATTGTGATAATGCCCTGAGGGAAACAACAATAGCTGCTTTACCTGATGATACTAAAAAAATGTATTTTGTTCCAAAGATATTCAATAACGAATCAACTACCCTTTGATATGTTGATGCCGGTTTAAATACCCCCCAAATACCGTTGAGAATTGCTTGAAATGTTACTGGGGCTGCAGCGGGTGGTAATGTTTTACCGATTCTCATATAATAGAGTCTGAATAATGATTTTTTATATTTTATTGTTCGTTTTTGAATACATTATGATAATCTGTCCGGATCCGGTGAATGATGCAGGGCGTGTCCGTTTTTTGTTTAAGTTGACTGATATAATGCCATAAAAAACAGCAACTGGTTATTGACTGATATCTCATTTTAAGTAAGACTTTTCAATTTGTGAAGTGTAAATAACAAAAACCATACTTCACCTTGAAAACAGACAATAAGGAAAACCTGATCCCAAGGTATGGTATATTATTAACATGATTTTCTCATCAAACATGATCTTAAACCAAAAAGTGTAGTTGTCTTCTAATAACCGGACCAAGAAATTTTGTTAAAGATAAAGGGAGAGATCGCCATATACGGATAAAACTGTCTTTTTTTGCATTTTTAACAGAATAAAAAACATTTTCATTTTCGGAAAATTGATACCAGAATAACGGTTCAGATTGTGCGCCCCATTGAAGTTTGAATTTGTATGTGCCTTCATTTACTGTGCTTCTCCCAAAATCAAAAAAGCGGTATCCTGACTCGATGGAATATTTAAGCATTTCCCAGTATAGAAGCATATTGGGAGCTATTTTCTGAGAAGCGCGATCGAATGAAGCCCATGGGTTTACAAGGGTGTCTCTGAATCCGGCTACGAATGAACAGGCTACAGGTTTTAAATTATGGTAAACCAGAAAAAGACGATTTGATTGAGTCTGGGAATTGAGCATATTGGAGATAATTTTTTTTGAGTGCACCGGAGAACCAAGAACCTTCATATTAGAACTGAAGACATCATAGAAGTCATTCAGCAGTTCAATACCACCTATTCGTACAGTACAACCTTCTTTTTGTGGTTTTCTAATCTGACTTCTCAGTTTTGATGAGAAAGATTTATAAAGTTCTTCCGTAGATCCTGGCAAAAAAAGTTTTAATCGAACTTTATTGGAGATTACATTCCTGAAACAGCAAAATTCAATTTTGTCAGGGAGATGGAGTGGATGTGTATGACGTAGCTCAATGTAGTCGCATTTAAGATGCTTTGAAATTGCAAGTGCATAATTGAGGAGATAAAGGTTGATATACGGGTTATTTGCGATTATTCCGCCGTAATCACAAAACGGGAGAGAAACCAGAGAATTGCCAAGGAATATACTTTTAATATGAAAAAGTGGAAGAACCCCGATGATTTGAGATCCTTCTTGAGCAAACAAATAATAACTTTTATGATTGTATGTTTTTTCTATAACAGTTTTAAAAGAAGAAATGTGATAAACACTGGCTTCATCATGTTCTTTAACATATTCATCCCATGAATTTGTCTGAGTCTTAAGAATTGATATGTTGAGCATATTTCCCTGCTGTTTTTGAAACTTTTGATTCTGTACAAATATCTTCCATGTCCAAAACTGTCCCAATATCTCCCATGTTCAAGACTGTCCCAAGGCATTTTTTACCAATAACAGGATAGTCATTTGATATTATTTTGCGAAAATTGATTACATCGGTAATACCGGATTTAATAACGAGAATGTAATGTGAAAATGATTTTCCAAGTATTGCAGCATCACCTGTAATGCCGATTGAAGGGGAATCTATGATCAGGAATCCCGATTCACTTGTTAATTCATCTTGTAAATATGATAATGACTTTGATTGAAAAAGGCTCTGTGGATTTTGTATACTTTTTCCACAAGAAACAAGTCGTAAGTGAGGAACAAAAGTATTTTGTATCGGTATCGAGATTGAAGATTTGCCAACTTTTGTATCTGAGGATAACAAATATTCAGATAATCCGGGCGATTTGTTTGCAGAAAACACAGTGTGCAAATTACCACTACGTAAATTAGCGTCAATCAGGACTGTTTCAAATCCCTGCTCTGCGAGGGCCATTGCAAGGTTGGCTGATATCGTAGTAGAACCTTCATTGGTATTCATTGCCGTTACAATAATGCTTCTTTCTTTTTTATTGAATAGTTCAAGGTTTACCTTTGTGGCAAGAGACCGGAAAAGATCTTTTGTATAGAAAGGAAAATATTTTTTATTCTGCAACAGAATATTGCCAGATTCATGAAAATTATTTGAATTTAATGATACAGGTAAAATCGATTGAATTATGTTGGTTTTACCTTTCTTTTCCTGACTGAATGGCTTTTTAATAAAAGGAATGGTGCCCAGGAATCGGTAAGGAAGTAGCCTGGTGAGTTCATGTTCAGAGCGAACAGTTCTGTCGATGAAATCCATAAAAAGAGGAAGCATAAAAGAAATACAAAGTATACAGGCGGATATTATAAGAAGCATTTGAAGAATTTGCGTGTCAAGTGGTGGTGGAATAGGCTGAACAGCATAATCCATTATGTAAACATCTGAAATATCAACAGATTCCATCACTTTTGTTTCATTGTATTTACTTAATAATGTAGTGTAAATTTCTGAATTTATCTGTTTTTTCCTTTGTAATTCAGCCAGTTGGATTTCTTTGCCGGGAATTTGGCGTAATTGTGATGACACTTTATTTATTGAAATCAGTTTGTCGTCATAATTTTTACCTAATTGAGAAGAAAAGCTTTCTAATGCCTGTATCGCTTTATTACCCAGAGACAGATACCTGTTATCAAATGTTTTGAAAATAGGATGATTTGAAGAATAATTTTGTCTGGCGTATTCCCTTTCAATCTCAATTCTTGTAAGCTCATTCTGGAGTGAATGTGCAGCCAGACTTCCATTGGTTTGTAAAAAAACAATAACCTCATCGGTCGTTTGTCGTTTATCTTCAGAATTAATGAATTTATTTTTCAACCTTACGGCTGTTTCGAGCAAATCAGCTTTTTGTATTTTATCTGTTTCCAGTTGGACAAGTTCATTCATTACCTGTTGCGTGTATGTACTTAGCCCGACTGAAGGGTGAGCAGAGAGAAAATCATTAAGATCTTTTCGGGCTTTTTCAAGTTGATTTTCAGCAGATGCTAACTGCATTTTATATGACTCTTGTACTTCTTTAATCCTTTTGTTTCTGATATTTAAATTCCGTTGAATGAAATGGTTTCCAATACAATTAACAATCTGCGTTATCAGGGGATAATCTTTCCCTTCAAGTGAAGCAGTAAAGAAATATTTCTGTTCCCGGGAATCGGGGCTGGTAACCTTTAATTTCTCTACGATATTGTCTATGGCCAGCCTTTCAGGAATCACATCGAATTTAAATGAAAAAGGTTGCTCAGTAAAAGTTTGAGTGAATTTTAAAAAAGAACCCTGGAAACGTATCGTAGACAGATTGGAAAGTGAACCACTCGAAACTGTACTATCTTTAATACCTGTAAGTTTGTTAGAATATAAAAGTTTATAACTTTTATTTATTGCATTGAGAATCTTAAAATGATAAGTTCCATCTTGTATGGTTGAATTAATATCTATTGAATCAATAATTTCATAACGGGAATGTTTGTTAATTTTTAATCTTAATGATAGACTGTCTACTACTTCTTTAAGAAACGGACGGCTTACAATGAGTCTTTCTTTATTTCTGTAAACTCCCCCGTAATCTCCAAATGCATAATCTGAAGTCGGGCTGTCGATGCCAATTACAATGGTTGCAGGTAATGGTGGTTTTACCATTATGCCAAAATTTTTTGCACCGAAAAATGCAATAACAGCAACTAATGGAGCCGTTAATAAAATGTACCACTTCCATCTCCATAAAAGCTTTTTATAATGCCGTATATAGAATGAAAAATCAATATCCTTCCAGGATGATTGTATCGATTGATTCATATT
>JAAYEB010000078.1 GCA_012728995.1 Fibrobacter sp.
ATTACATATATCGGAAAAGCCGGTACCAAAATGTATGATTCAGAGCAGGATTATACCGGTTTAGGTGCACTTTGTCCTGATGATCCCGACAGGATTTACATTTCATCTCCATATAACCCGGGTGATGATAACAGCAAGGCAGGGAAACGTGAAATATGGAGAGGTACTACAACCGATAACGGTGAAACATGGAGCTGGGAACCGGTTACAGCCAACTCTTCTGTCGACAATTTCCGGCCAATTGTTCCAAAATGGGAACCTGGTAAAGAGGCTTTACTCTGGTGGAGGGGTACTTATCAGACTGCACAAATATTTTCTACCAGTGTTGTTGGTACTTTCTATGAATATGATGCAGGTGCGGGTTATAGAATCTCTGTTGAAACTTCAGGCCGTGGTACTGTGAGTAAAGATCCCGACATGCGGTCTTACCCGAAAGATACTACTGTAGTTCTTACTGCAACGCCCAGAAGCGGATGGAGCTTTGCAGGCTGGAGTGGAGATAAAGAAAGCAGTGAGAACCCGCTTACGGTAACTGTTGATACAAACATATCAATAACTGCAGAATTCGAAAGAACAGGTGTTGATACTACTGAACTGGTAATTGACGGACAGTTTGAGTCGGAAAGTGAGTTATGGGTACTTAATATCTATGGTGGTTCTGCTACAGGCAGTGTGGTAGATGGAGAGTACAAGATGGATATAAGTTCCAGCGGGAGTAATGATTATGATGTCCAGCTTGCCCAGGCAGGTATATATCTTGAGAATGGAAGAACGTATCGGCTGAGATTTGATGCATACGCGGAATCTTCAAGAAATATGGGTATCAAAGTAGGGCAGGCAGGCGAACCTTATAAAAACTACCTGAACGAACCGGCAGAGGTCTCATTGACTACTGCTTCAGACTCTTTCAGCATAGAATTCGAGATGACAGAGCCCACAGATGAAAATGCCAGGATTGAATTCAATGCCGGAGGCCAGTTGGGCGATGTGTTCATTGATAATGTTTCTTTAAGGGAGATTTCTACAACATCTGTGATTCCACTTGTTGATAAAGGTAAATACAGCAGACCCCGCATTACTTCATCAGGAATTAAATTTGATAATGGCTGGAGCGGTAATGCTGAAGTCAGGATTTATAATCTCAGTGGGAAACTGGTGTATAAAAATACTTTTGTACCAACTGCCGGTAAAAACAGTGTACGGTTTGATCGTTCAAATCTGGCTAAGGGATTATTTATTGCAAAAATTTACAGTGGTAAATTCGTAATACACTCGGAGATGGTGCATTTGAGATAATTCTAATTGTTATATTGCAAACAGACTGTTACCTCAATAATAACAGTCTGTTTTACTGAGATACAGTTACGATTGTACTTGTGTATGTCTCTTTATGGTCTCAGATATACGCTAATAGCAGCCTGAAATTCTCGTTATAATTTCTATAGCGATTACGGCAACGATACCGATACCGAAAAAGACGAGATAGTTATTAGCTTCACATCCAAAACCTTTTCCTCTGGAGTGTTCTGCTCATACAAAGTCCATTTTTCTGAACAAATCGTTTCCATTCAGATGTTATCCGATCTGTGAATTTTTGTTACAATTTACAGAGCGGGTATGTACGATAAAGAAAGTAAATGGAGGCTATCCGCCGGAGTCGTTTGCGAAATGGAAGTATATATAATCCTCTTTTAAATGACCGGCAATGCGGACCAAATGATGGAATAAAAATTGCAGCTCAATTATGGTCTTTTCGAAACAGCAGTTTCTATAACTTTAAAAGAAAGGGTCATTATGGTTCGAATTGCAATTAACGGTTTAGGAAGAATTGGAAGGGCTGTTCTCAAGATAGCCATGGATTCACCGGATATTGAAATCGCTGCAATAAACGATCTTCTGGCAGCAGAGAATCTTGCCTATCTTCTCAAATTTGATACTGTTTACGGAAGATACCAAAAAGAGGTAATGTCACATGGAGACATGTTGAAAGTAGGGGATCGGGAAATCCGGATGTTTAACAGTAAGGACCCATCAGAACTTCCGTGGAAAGACATGAATATCGACATTGCGCTTGAATGTACAGGTCACTTTACCAGTAAAGAAGGGCTTGAAAAACATCTAAAAGCTGGTTCCAGGTATGCCATACTTTCTGCACCGCCAAAGGACGGGGCGATGAGATACATTGTACCAGGTGTAAATCATGCTGAAAAGGGAGATACGATGTTTTCAACCACCAGTTGTACAACAAACTGTATCGCTCCGGTTGTTGAAATATTGAATCGCAGAGCAGGTGTCGAAAAAGCTGTTATGACAACTGTACATGCGTACACGTCTACACAGAGTATAGTGGACAGTCCTGCAAAAAAACTGAGACGCGGGAGAGCTGCAGCAGTTAACCTCGTTCCATCAACAACAGGAGCTGCAACAGCTACGACAAAAGTTGTAACAGAGCTTGAGGGGCTTTTTGATGGAGTTGCTATTCGGGTTCCAATTCCTGTTGGTTCAATATCAGATATGGTTTTTTTGACAAAAAAAATGACAGGTGTTGATGAGATAAACGGAATGTTCAAAGAAGAGTGCCAGAGTGACAGATACAGGGATATCCTTGGGGTATCTGAAGAGGAGATTGTTTCGTCTGATATTATCCAGGATTCACGGGCTTCAATAGTTGATCTTACCATGACTAAAGTTGTTGGAGGAAATCTGGTTAAGATCATGAGCTGGTATGACAATGAATGGGGTTATGCGGCTCAGATGATAAAAGAGGTTAACCGGATGTCAAATCTGTTCGGGTAGTTTTAATGTCAAATAATAAACCCCGGTGTAGCTGAATGGGTTTGCTAAGCGCGCAAACCTTAAAAACATATTGTTGAATCAGGTGTACAAGTCCCGACTTTGCTGACAAAGTCGGGACTTGATTATTGTAGCTTTATTCCGCAACAGGCTGTGGATGTTTCTGTTCAATATCATGTGATTTTATGCTGTTGTCCTGTTTGTTTTCACTGTATTTTGCAAAAAATTCAATTGCAAAAACTATTACGCATCCGCTTATTATTAAAACAGCAGGGAGAAACGTTTCGTTTTGAAGGGATTGGTTCTGAAACACCTCTTGCCAGGGCCACAATCGTCTGATAGATCCAGCCATCAGTCCCAGCATCATGCTCATCGTTATGTCCGGAAACTTTTTAATCATAAAGTTGATTATCCGCGAAGAACACATAATGCCGCAAACACAGCCGACTCCAAATACCGATAAAATCAGCAGGTGCGGATTGTTCAGACTGCTTTCAAAAGGAGCTTTCACAGCACTTAATATGTAGTTGTATTTTCCAAGGAGAAGCAAAATGAAAGCACCGCTTATTCCGGGCAGAATCATGGCAGTAATAGCGACAAACCCGCTCAGGAACACAACCGCAAGAGTGTGAGGTGTTTCAAAAGGGATTATTGAGACCAGTAAATACCCTGCTGCAGCACTTAATAAAAAAGAGATAATTCCGCTCAAACGCCACTTGATACGTTTTGCAATACAGACTGATGATCCAAGAACCATACCGAAAAACAGCCCGTAAATCCGTGAGGGTTGGTTTTCGATCATTGAAGTAATTATCCCGGCCAGACAGATAATTCCGGTACCAATACCAGCCAGAAGTGTAAAAAGAAATTTCAGGTCAATCTGTTCAAACGCTTTTTTAAATTTTCCGGAAAAGAAAAGGCTCAGAAAACGTTTATCAAAAGAACTTATTGTAGAGATTAGTTTTTGATAGATACCGGTCATCAATGCCATGGTTCCTCCGGAGACACCGGGTACAGTATCTGCAGCACCCATGAGTATCCCCTTGAGAAAGAGTATCATTGTTCCCTGAAGCCTGGTTTTGAAATTCATTTATCAGTTATGCCTTTCGTTATTGATCAAGGTATCTAAAACAGAGTACCGGGTCACCCTTAAACATTCTTTTTTCTCCACATTGTTACCACCGGGAGAATTGATGAAATATACAAAGGTATAGAATGTCTGAATAAGGTAAAATAATATTAAGCATGGTTTTTATCCATGGTAGCAAGGTCTCCATTATATGTATAAAGCATTCGGGTTCTCAATATTACAGTTTTAAGGTATTGATATTGTGATTTATATCACACATGATGAATTTTCATTTTTTCTTGATTTTTATGTTTTGAAAACTCTATCGTTTTGATTTTCTACAGCTCTTAAAGTTAATGTAGATGTAAGCCGGTCTGATCAAAAAGAAAGACTCATTCTGAAAGCGAAACCGATTTTGTCGATATCACCGGAACGAAGGTAAGCCGGATCTGAGCCGGTATTCAGATAGAATGTCAGATTTTGCCACTCTTTTTGTATAGCAATGATCCACGCTAAATCGGAAAGGTCGTTTAAACGGTCTTTTGTGTACTCAAACTCCAGTCTCAGTTGATCAAATATCTTACCTGAAGGGATTTCTGTTCCAAACATTATCCAGGAGTTATCTCTTATGTCTGTGAGGCTGGTTATCCCATATTCAAGGAATATTTCAAGATCACTGATTATCTGATATGCACCGGAAATAATCAAACGGTGATCTCTTTCAGTTCCGTTTTCAGAAAGTGCTTTCAGATTAATTCCGGTATTGATTTCCAGTGGATCGAAAAAGTTTGCAGATATCAAAAACATTGCATACAGGTTTTCAAAATTTGATTCCTGGGGTAACAGGGCGAGTGAAAAGTTTGTATTTGAAAGAAATGGTAATGATAATTTCATCCTTAACCCGTCAAGTACTGTATAATCAGTAGAAATGGAACCATTTCCGTACCTGTCTGCACCGAAGAGATATCGTCCGAAATACACTCCGGGGGTATACTTTTCGTACCATCTTCCTGCGCTTAGATTAACAGACTGCAGCTTTACATTGAAAAACGCCTGCCTAAGCCAGACTGCAGCTGTGTCCATCTCAAAATTGGTCTGGAATCTAAGATGAACCATAGCTGAAAAGGTATTGTTGTTATTTTCTTTAAAGAATCTGGTTTCGCCACGGATAAATGCGTTATCAATATTGGTTCTTGTTGAATCTGTGGCATTTTTTCTGATCTCAACAGTTACGGAGTTTTTAATTTGAAGGTCGGAAGAATACAATAACCCATACAAGATGAAAAATAAACAAAAAGTGGTTAAATGTTTCATCCGGTACGCCTTGGTTACAGGAATAAAAACTGCAGATCAGGATTGGGTAATTTGAGGAGCAAGTGAAGTGCCGGATAAATGGATATTAAAGAGTCCGGGTCGGTAAGCAGTTCCAGACAACAATTCTTTGTAGTTTTGGATCATCATGTCCGCCAAGCGCGCACGCCCCCCGCGATAAACAATAAAAATTCGAAATAAGAAATCCTAAATTCGAAACAAAACGATCAGGAAAACTCGAAATCCTAAATTCGAAATAAAACCAAAGGAAAAATGAAAAAAAATCAGAACCAATAGGAAAAAAATTACAAAAAATCGGAAACAACAAGATAGAAACTACAAACTTTCAATTTTTACTGAATTGAACAATCAAGAATAAAATGCTTCGGAATCCTGGTTTATGAAATTGAATTTTGAAGTATTGGAATTTGTTTGTGATTTGATTTCTTGTTGAAATTTGGATTTTATTCTTTGACCTCTTTTCTGAACTTTTATTCATCTGTAATTTTTGATCCAATTAGTAAAGATACCTGAAAATTATTTTAAAACTTCACGTCGAAGATTCTGGAAATCATCAAAACCGGCTTTGAGGCTGAGCCGGATATTGAGATATGCGGAGAGAGACATTGCTGTAAAAATGGAAATCATAATTGCTATTTGATATTTGATCGCAACTACCGGAAACGAACCGCCCAGTATCTGTCCGGTCATCATGCCCGGAAGAGAAACTATGCCTATTGTTGCCATTGTTGCTACATGCGGAGAACTTGCAGCTTTGAGTGCAGCTTTAAAATATGGACGAACTGCTTCATTAAGCCGTGCTCCCATAAAAAGATATGTCGAAAACTCTTTCTCGTTTTTATGTATTGAGTGATAAAAACGCTCCAGAGCCATCACATTACCTTTTAAACAGTTACCAAGTATCATTCCGGCTATGGGAATAAGATACCGGGCATCATAGAGCGGATCAGGCTGTATCACAATGAATACAAATACTGCAACTACAACTCCTGTACCAACAGCAACTCCGATAAAAGCGGGAATAAAGAAGTATCGGAGTTTCAACCCTGCGCTGCCGATAATATTGACATTTGCTACCAGGAGCATTACAACAAGCCATGTTATATTCAGTAAAAGGCTGTTGAGTTCGAACAGAACTCCAAGATACAGACCGACAAGCGTAAGCTGAATAGTCATGCGTACCAAGGCTATAACAGTAGTTTTAATAAGATCTACCCCGGTATTAAAAAAAATGATAAACGGGATAGCCATCAGTGCATAAATAATAAGCAGACTCGAATATGACAGGTCGATTGTTTCCATTAATGTTGTCCTTACATTTTTACTTTTGTACGGTCATCAGTGTCGTCAATAATTTGCCCATTGTCAATTTTAATGAACCGGCTGGCTATATTGAACCATCTTGGGTCATGTGATACAGACAATACTGTAAACTCTTTATTTTGGAAAACTGAAACGATAAGTTCTGCGCTTTGGGAGTCGAGTGCAGAAGTAGCCTCATCAATGCAGAAAACATTTTTATTTAATAGTAGTGCCCTTGCAATCGCGATTCTCTGTTTCTCACCTCCACTGATACCCGAAACATTGGAATTAAGAAGAGATTGAGAGAGTCCTGCCTTTTCAAGACTTTCAATAAGAGCATTTTTGTCTGGCTTGTTTGGGTAATTTGCCCTGAAATTGAAAGGAAACAGTAGAACGTTTTCAACCGTTCCTTCTCCAAGAACCGGTTCCTGTCCGATAAAGGCAATAGAGGTGCGGATTTTATGTATCGATTCCCTGTTCAAGATAATTCCGTTATATTTGACAACTCCTTCAAGCGGTTTGTGGCCGCCAAGAAGAGTAGTAAGGATAGTGGTTTTGCCGCTGCCCGATTTTCCATAGATGACAACCTTCTCACCTTTTGATACAGAGAAAGTGACATTTTTGAGAATAGTGTTTTGCTGTTCTTTTACTGTTACATTCTGAAATTCTATCAGTGCAGCCATATATATCGAAAGAGACCTTCTATTCGGTTATTATTAAATACCTAATAGAAAACAATATACCTGGTTGCAGAAACTGAATCAATTGTGAATGGTGAATTATGAATTATGAATTGTGAATGGAATAAAATTAAACTGAGGAATCATTTTTGTAGGCCCAAATTAATGATTCGAGTCACAATAGCGGCATTTGTGCACATATTGCAGTGTTACAGCTACTTTTTTTTAAAAAGTGTTATTTTTTTGATTTTTTTCAATATAAACCCGAAAAACAAGCAGATTGGATATTTCAGAAATATTATCTGGTAAGGCATGCACCCTTTATTAGTTACTGCTGCGGCTTACGGTATAATACGTCAGAATGCGAGCATCGTTGCCTTCGAAACCAGATGCAATAACAATTTCAACGTTATACAGGTTGAATGGAGTTCATATCATAAAAACCATTATTCAGCAGTTATCATTTTACTGGTATCACTTTTTTCCGTAAAGCAGAGCCTTCACTTTTTGTTTCTGCAATAAAAGGTGTTTTTGGAACCTTATCGTTTGGTATGGTAAATGTCACAGGACCATTGAAATCCTTTATCGATTTTGTAAGCAGACATCGTCCAAGAAGATCATGTAACTGGAAGATTGCGCCGTTACCCGATGAGGGTGTTAATGTGACACGGTAATTACCGTCATTGAGCCCATGTACAATCATTGTTCCTGGAGATGCAGCCTTTTTTTTGCCCAATGAGGGTGATGCAGTTGATGAAATATTGGTTCTCAATCGCCAGGTTTTGAAACCCCATTCGGGTCCATTTTTGGCTACTATATAAGTACTGTTGCCGTCAAATCCGTAACCTACATCTGTAGTACCTGAATCTCTTAGCAGTTCGGTTCCATCATGGTCCAGAAGAAGAAACTCATTAGAAAGAATAAGGAGTGCTTCCCACTGTGGATCATCATCAACGTAAGTTTGGGACAAAAAAACTTGATATTCAGTTAAGCCATCCGGATAGGGAGGTAATTGTGGAAATACAGATGTTCCGCATTTCCCTGTGTAAGAATAGATATCGATTTCGTTACTGTTTTTTTTCCTGAATGCCATAAGAAGAACATGTTGAGAATTTGGACTATTATTTTCATTTC
>JAAYEB010000079.1 GCA_012728995.1 Fibrobacter sp.
AGAAGAGAAGAAGTTAAATCTATTGGGGTACTACCAAAAAGTGAGGCAATATGTATTTTTATTATCTACTTAATGGCGTTTCTTCTATGTGCCTTTTTTTGCGATGCAAAAATCTAATGTGTAATTGGGCATTGGGCTAAGATCCGGATTCGGCCTACAGGGTTGATAGGGAATGCACAACTGAAATGGCGTTCTGCAGAAATATTGCTCTGGCAAACTCAATTTTATTGATTGTGTTTATTCAGGTGTTTTACAGTCTAAGGAGAGTAATTCTTTGATGCAGCCATGAGATTACTCGTCTTTAGATAATACTTATCAGATTGAAGAGGTTGGAATGAATTTTATTGAAGAACTTAAGTGGCGTCAGATGATTCACACAACAACTCCGGGTATAGATGAAATAATTCAAAAAGGTGGTGTGGTCGGGTATACTGGTTTTGACCCAACTGCTTCTTCTTTGCATATTGGTCATCTTATCCCGATAATGCTTCTTGTTCATTTTCAGCGAAGCTCAAATAAGCCCATAGCACTGGTTGGAGGTGCAACAGGAATGATCGGAGACCCGTCCGGAAAAAGTCAGGAGAGAAACCTTTTATCTGAAGAAGCAATCAAGTACAATCAGGAGTGTGTCAGAAAACAGCTTGAGAAATTTCTGGATTTTTCAGGAAAATACAGTGCAGAAATAGTTAATAATATCGACTGGTTTAAAGACTTCAATTTACTTGATTTTTTCCGTGATGTTGGCAAACATCTTACAGTTAATTATATGGTATCAAAGGATTCTGTAAAAAACAGGTGGGAAAGCGGAATATCTTTTACTGAATTCAGTTATCAACTGCTTCAGGCATACGATTTTTACTGGCTTTATACGCATAAAAACTGTATTCTTCAGATGGGTGGTTCAGATCAATGGGGTAATATTACATCTGGTACTGAACTGGTCAGGCGAAAAGCTGGTGGTGAAGCTTTTGCGCTTACCTGCCCGCTGCTTACAAAATCGGATGGTAAAAAGTTTGGAAAAACCGAAGGTGGAGAGAGTGTGTGGCTTGATCCTGCCAGAACATCACCGTACAAATTTTATCAGTACTGGCTTAATGTAGCAGATTCTGATGCATTGGGGCTGTTAAAAACTTTTACACTGTTAACAAGTGAAGAGATTGAAGATCTTCAGCATACACATAAAGAAAAACCGCATGAACGTCCCATGCAGAAAGCTTTGGCAAAAGATATTACAACACGGGTTCATTCTGAAACGGATTATCGCAGTGCTGTTGATGCCTCGGAAATCCTTTTTGGAAAAGGAACTACAGAGTCTCTTCTTAAACTGTCTGAAAATGATTTTCTTTCGGTTTTTGAGGGCGTTCCGCAGTTCATTGTTTCGCGTATTGAACTTGAAAAAGGTATTGATGTCATAGAACTCGTTTCTGAGAAAACATCAATATTTTCATCCAAAGGCGAAGGAAGACGAATGGTTGCACAGGGGGGGCTTTCGGTTAACAAAAAGAAAATTACCGATGTATCTGCGATAATAAATGATTCGCAGTTAATAAAAGGACGATACCTGCTTTTTCAGAAAGGAAAGAAGAGCTATTTTATTGTCAAAGCAGAGTAGGGTTGTATTATAGTTTAATCCCTATCGGTTTAATTAATGACTTGAAAGAGAATGTTATTTGTGGACGTAATTGTTCCGGGAGCAGTGAGAGAATATCCTTTTGAGAACACTGAATTAAAAATTTGCATAAAAAATGCTCCTGATTGTAGCTTTAATGAAACCTGAATCGTCTGATTCAGGTGGATTATAAAAGCAATGTACAGTGTTGATACGTTTCAGAAGCATCTTGTGAGATTCTGTTGATAAGGTGTAGCTGTTTTCGGGGGCTGTATGGAGATTATCGAAAGAGATCAGAATTTCTTCAAAGCGAAAATATTAAGGCAATTTATTTGCAAAGTTTTCGGGATTACCGAATATATTGATAGTTTACAGTAAGTAAGGCAGGGTTGATGGGTTTCATTTCAAGAGGATTTTTATTTTGTTTAATGTTTTCTTATACTGTTTCTAGCGTATACGGAAAGAACATTGTCAGGGTTGTTGCAAGTGGTGAAACGCATGCCATGATTGAGCCCTGTGATTGTCCGGGGGAACCGGGAGGCGGGCTTGCAAAAAGATCTTTTATTCTAAAGACACTTGGTAAAAGGTCGGATCTGCTGCTTCTTGATGCCGGCGGGTTTTGCGGTGGTGGTATTTATGATATGTATACTGAAGGACGCAAGAATGACTCAATAAGAACACTTATTACAATTAGCGGCATGGGTCAGATGAATTATGATGCTGTAGCTGTTGGTGATGATGATCTTCAGTACGGGGGAGAATGGCTTGTAAAACACGCACGTTCGTGCAGTCTGCCGCTCGTTTCTGCAAACTGTTTTCTTGGTGATAAATACCTTGCAGATCCTTATGTTATTGTTAAAAAAGGAGAACACAAATTCGCAATAACAGCAGTAACAACTACGGAAAATCTGTTTCCTATTGATAAAAAGGTTACCGTTAAAGATCCGGTGCGGGCTCTGGAAAAGATCTGGAAAGAGATGGCAGAAAAATCCGATTACCAGATTATAATTTCTCATCTTGGACAGGAGCTGTCTGCCAGGTTGGAAAAGTTGTTTCCCCAATGCGATCTGATTCTTAATGGGCATAGAAAGACCGACAGTGATGTGATCTTGAATGATAGTGTGCCGATACTTCAATTTAATTTCCAGGGTAAGGCTCTGGCTGTAGCTGAAATGGAAACCGGTAAAAAAGGCCTTGGTGCAGTTAACAGTTACTGGTTACCTGTTGACAATAATACTCCTGATGACAGCACGCTTGTCTTGAAACTTCGGGAAAACAGACAAGGGATCAGGCCTGTTTATGATCTGTATATTATGAGCATGTGTCCCTATGGACTTGAGTCATTAACAGGGCTTTTGGAGTTTGTTGAGGCGTTTCCCGATGTGGAGTGGAATCTGTGGTTTATAGGTGATGTCGATAGTGACACGGTGTTTAATTCACTTCATGGTGAAAATGAGATAAATGATGAAATGGTGTGGTGTGCTGTCAAAGAACTCTATCCTGAAATCTGGAAAGAGTTTTTAAGAATCAGGTCGGGAAGTTATAACTCTACAGAATCAATTCTGAAAAATTTGAATATTGATCAGGAAAAAATTGATTCCTGGATCAAATCTGACGGGAAGAAAGTTCTTCATGCACACTATTTACGATCAATACGACAGAACATAAATGCATCACCGACTCTTCTGGTCAATAACTATCCGTACAGAGACAAAATTTCAAAGAGTCGTCTGGGTAAGGTTCATTGTAACATGTTACCAGATGCATCAGCATTTTGTGATTCTGTGCCCGAGTGTTTTACTGACAACGACTGCAAAAAGAAGGGGAAGATTGGCAGATGTCTTGGTACTGGAAACTGCGAATTCAGGGATGCACTCCCGTTTGGGTTTATTGCAGTTGTAGCAGATTCAACAGTCCAGAAGCCTCAGGATGAGATAATTGAAACGACTATGGAGCTTTTTCCTGGTGCAAATGTTGAGATTGTTGGGTACAGTTCTGCGAAAGGGCAGGAATTGATAAAAAAGTTTAATCCGGCTGCGTTACCGTTATATCTTTTCGAAAAAGATGTACAGCATGCTCATAATTATATGTCTATAGAAAGCGGTTTAGTGCGGAAGGGTGATTACTTTCTATTTAAGAGGGGGGTAGTCCAGGAAAACTATCATTTTAAAAGGGAGTATCTTAAGGGTGACATGGTTTTGTTTGTAGATCCTTTTTACACAAAGATAGATGAAGTTTTGGGTCCGGTAATAAACGATTCTTCAATAAATAAGAAAGTGAAAATTTATCCGGTGTTTCAGGAGGATCCCGATGAAGTTCACTGGGGTACACAGGAAAAGTTTCGTCATCAGGAGGCTATGCGCTGGCTTCTGCTTGGAAAAGAGTATCAAATTTTTGTGCAATATCTTCGTGAATATATTAAAGATCCCCCTGATTCGTATTGGTTTACCAGTTTGAAAAAAACCGGTATTAATATTGATTCACTTGCAGAGGTCGCAAAAAAAGATACTGAGGTTTTGACAAATCACAAGGCGTTTCTTGATGAGTTGCTGGTAACCGGCCCGGTTATGGTGATGGTTGACAACAGGGAGCTGGTTGCTGTCAGAAACAGTCAGGATTTACAGCAGGTTTTGGATAGTCGGGTCGGACCGCGGTAACTGCCTGTTGTTAAAGAAAATAACGCTTTAAAAACCACCATTTTTGGCCTTAAACACACTTTTTCAATCTAAAAAAGATGGTTTTAAGGAGTATGTGCCAAGGGGGCGGGTCGGACCGCAGTAACTGCATGATGTTTAATTGTCAGGACTCCTGATCTCCACGAAAACTAAAAACGCCCACCCGATAACAAATCTGTTGACAGAAAAATAATCCGGCGTAAGCTTCCACCGACCATATATCACACTATTTGAATATCACCCTGGGAGAG
>JAAYEB010000003.1 GCA_012728995.1 Fibrobacter sp.
AAAATTCAGTTTACGATTTTCTGAGTACCACTATAAAAATAATATTCCGAAATCCCGTTTTCCCGCTAAATTTCAGCAATTTTAATTTAATGAAGTAAAAAGAGATCAGGAGTCCTGAATTTAATGAAGCAAAAAGAGATCAGGAGTCCTGAAATTACACGAGCATTTGCACGCTTGCGGAAAATGCTTACAGACCACGAAACTACGAAACAGAACCAGAACGTCCTTTAAATGTTGATATCGGGGCATGTGGAAAGCTGTGCTTAGCCTCGGTTGAAAGATTGGTATGTAAATATCTTTGTCATTCTCATATTTACGTAGGCAACACTGCTACTTCTATTTTTTTTAAGCTTTATCGATTCTGTGTGTTAGGCTCAATGATTGATCTCTTTTAACCATTATTTTCTGAATTCTAATAAATCTTACACGGTTATATCGTTGCGCCGCAATAAAAGGTAGTTGTGCAATAAAGTTCAATGATGCAATCACAATAAAAAGGAAAATAAACTGCGATGGATCCGGCAAGATCAACACAAATAAAATTGATTGAAAACCAGCTAAGCCACAAACAAAATGAATCAATTCAGTTGTACAGGTTGCTTCTGTCATTTGTCGAAGGTAATCCAGCGATATCTTCCTCTGGATATGTTTTCGATCCAATTCGCCGCCGGGCATTACTGGTAGAAATTTTTTCCACCAACGTATTCCTATTAAACGGTAAAATCGAATCTCTCCACAATAAACCTTAAATAAAAAGCTATTGGGTGACGGGGGACTTTTTCCAAGGAAGTGTAAACATATTTTGGGTGGAACAGTTGCTATTAAAAACCAAAATGTACAATTTATCAAAATCATTATCATAGTAATATTATTCATAGTGTTTACTTTTAATTTATAGCAGATGTCTATATCATTACTTAACATTTACGTAATATTATTGTTAAAATGTTTAACCTATAAATATAATTTAATCCGTGTATCATGTTATTGATTTTATCTAATTTAATTTTCAATAGTTTTTAGAATTGTAAAGAAATCTTTGTTTTAATGCCTTTGGTTTTGCAGTCTTTTGGTTTCAAAGCCCACACGACGTGGGCAATTGGCCAAGTTTTAATAGCTCTATTGCTTACAACGTCCCGCGAGTACCCGAAGTTGGCGACCAACGGGAGCCAATTTGGGCGGAGCGAAGCGTAGCCGGGTACTCGCTGTTAGGCGCCGTGATTAATTTTTTAATCTCTCTACTCTCTCAACAATTGATTGATTATGTTGTTCGTCGGTCAGATTTGGATCTTTCAGATCGTTCCATAATTTGCATGGCAATTCAGAGCATAATCCACAATGGTCAATTTTTTTTGTGTTTTTGACACAATCATATATTGGACATGAAGTTGCATTCACATAACCAATCCACCAAACTTTTCCCTGAATTTGATTACATCCATCACATTCTTTATTCTTAAAATAATCACACATTGAGCATTCACAACCACACACCGATAATAATCCATTCATTTTTATCTCCTAAAAAAATTGAGCATGTCGCCTAACGTTCCGCGAATATGAGAAGTTGCCGACGGGAGCTTGCGACCAGAGGCAATTTGGATGGAGCCGAAGGCGGAATCTCATATTCGCTGTTATCGGATGTGCTGCACATCTTATAGCTCCATTTTCA
>JAAYEB010000080.1 GCA_012728995.1 Fibrobacter sp.
ATGATAATCTGTTTTTCATAAGCTGCAACCATGTTTTCAAATGAATCGGTGCGTTTTCCACGCTGAGTTATTTTTTTCATTTGAAGTGTAGGAGGGAAATCATGGCCCTCAATAACATTACTGTCAGTTACTATTACCGAACGTTCAATAACATTTTCCAGTTCCCTTACATTGCCAGGCCAGTGGTAAGATGAAAGCATGTCAATAGCAGGGGTAGAAATTCTCTCGATAGTTTTGTCGTGAAGTCTGGAATATTTTTTAACAAAATAATCGGCAAGCAGTAAAACATCTGCTCCCCTTTCTCTCAAGGGAGGCAGAGCAACTGTAAAAACATTTATCCTGTAATAAAGATCTTCACGAAACCTTTTTTCTTCACAGTCCAGTTCCAGATTGCGATTGGTTGCACATATCAGTCTGACATTGACATGAATCGAATCAATACCGCCAACTCTCTGAAACTCTTTTTCTTGAATCGCTCTCAATAGTCTACTCTGGGCAGAAAGGGACATCTCCCCGATTTCATCCAGAAAAAGTGTTCCATCATTTGCAGCTTCAAACTTTCCGATACGCTTGGTAACTGCCCCGGTAAAAGAACCTTTTTCGTGCCCGAAAAGTTCGCTTTCAAGAAGTGATTCCGGGAGAGCTGCACAATTGACAGCAATAAATGGCCCGTCAGAACATGAACTCTTTTCATGAATAGCACGAGCAACAAGTTCTTTTCCTGTTCCGGTTTCTCCCCTGATTAGTACTGTTGTACTTGATGAAGCTACCTGTGCAATCTGGCGGTATAAATTTTTCATTGAGCTGCTGTTTCCAATCATCTGATCGGGTTTGCCCTTACTTTCCAGTGATTTGCGCAACTCAAGATTTTCTCTTTCTAAAGCATGTATCCGTTCATATTGAGCACGGCGAGCATCAACAATCTGTGCTATGAGAGCCGCAACAGCTTCAAGAAACTTCAATTCTTCTTCAAGTGTGACTGTATCCTCTATTGCCACTTTGTCAACAGAAAGGGCTCCAATTACATTGTTTTTAGCCTTGATTGGTACACAGAGAAAGGAAAGATCAGAATTCTTCAGGTTTTTACGTGCTCCGGTGCGGTCTAAAAAGGTTGGTTCATTACCAAGTACCGGAATAGCAACAGGTTTTCCGGTAGCAACAACCCTCCCGGTAATCCCTTCACCTGGCCTGTATCTGCCTTTTTGCTTTTCATTTTCTGATATTCCTACCGCAACATCAACTGCAAGTTCTTCATTATCGGGACTAAGAATCGTTATCATTCCTCTTTTCATTCCTGCACTTACTTCAAGCAATTCAAGAAGAGAAGTCATTATCTGCTCCAATTCAAGATTGGAAGCTAAAATATGAGCAATACGGTAAAAAACAACAAGTCCGTTGAAGCTAAGATCGGATTGAAATTTAGTTGTGGATAGAGTCATAAACTATAAAAATAGTATTTGAGAACCTCAGATCAAAGTCTATACGCTTCTTTCAGAATTGCTGATAACAGCTGCTCCGGTGCAGAGATTTTTGATTATCCTGTACATATCAAATGCTGACACGTAGTATAGTTTGTACTGGTCATTGTTGTAATTTTTTTCCATAAAGCTCCATAATTGATCAAGACCATTTTCTCCAAAAAAATACCGAATTGTATGATCCTGGGCTCCATGTGTGAAAAGTTTTATAAATATATGATTTTTAAGACCATTGATACGAACTCCTTTGTTAACCCATAAATCAGCTCTATCAGCAGAAAAACGATTGAGATGATTTATTGAACCATTCTCAATTCTGGGAAATATTCCCCAAACTCTTCTGTTCCAGTTTAGTGTTAGAGGCCCCTGAATAAACAAAAGTTCATTTTCAGACCATACATTTTTTGATGCTGGATATCCGGATTCATGTGGCCGGGATGTACCCGGTTGATCACAGAAAAAATAAATGCTGTTAATAAAGGGGGGTTGCGTGACATCTCCAGGTGAGGGATATGTGTAATCAGCATAACATCCGGTTTCTTTCAAAACAGGTATTCCGTTAGTGGTACCAGTGAATTCCCCATCATTTTGGGATTTGTTTAGTGCACTGTATCCGTGAACAAATCCATAGATAATTTTCCCGGAACTATTCTTCCGTAAAAGACCATGATGATGAAAAAGGACGTCCCTGAACTCCTCGATCCTTCGCTTGAAATCCGGCCTGATATTATTTGGGTAAGATATAAGTAATTCTACGTCAGCAATCTTTTCCCTGACAAGCTTTGATAGTTCGTCAGTAAAATGTGGGTTGTAATCTTCTTCAGAATAAAAGAAAGTATGTACTGGATGATGTCCACGGCAGTCAGAATGTTTCCGTGCATGATGTGTGAACTCCTTTTGCCAGGTGACAACACGATGTTCTGCGATTTCTTGTGAAACAAACCCCCAAAAAGGCTGAAAATGATCACAAATCGAGAAATAAATGTTGACAGGATAATCTGTGTCAGTAAGTTTTCGATCGGATTTTCTGATGTATGGAATAATCCATTTGTGTCTGCGTGTTACAATATGTAATAAATTCGCACATAAAAAAAGCGACATTATAAAAACAGCAAGTGCAATCCATAAAAGCATTTAAAGAAAAATCCTGATAACAGGTTCCGGGTAAAACAAGTGTTTGTAATAATTTTAGTAAAAAGCAATAAATCTGCCAAATAAATCAGCATTTAGAACAGACTATAATTAAAAGTTCGGTTGAATCAGGAAAATATCCCTATTCAAAACTAAGTACCAGATTTGTGAATCATAGATTCGCAGCTACAGTTTTTATTGTCTGTAATTTCTGAAATGAAATTATGGTATAGCAGTTGTGTTGACACTATGGAAGCCATTGCCATATCATCAAATGCACTTATATCGGTTTTGATGTCAGAAATTTTTGAGATAAGCATTGAAACACTATTTACATCAAATATTTCGCTTCTCTTAAGAGCATCTTCGGATAGTAATCTGGATGAATGGAAACCATATTGTGGCAAGAAACATTTTGAAACTGGTGCACGATATGGCTGTTTGGGACGTTTCGAAATCGTTTCGGGTATAAGATCACCAAAAGTTTGTTTTAAGATGTATTTTTCATTTAATCCATTGAGCTTATGACAGGGTGGTATTGTTGATGCAAATTCAACAATTCTATGATCAAGAAAAGGGAACCTTCCTTCAACTGAATTACCCATCATCATTCGGTCGCCTTGTGATGATAACAGGTAACCTGACATGAATAGAGAAAGCTCAAGATACTGTGCCTGGCATAGAGGAACCCAGTTGTGAATATCCGGATCAAGAAAATTTTGAAGTTCTCCAAATACATGTTCTTTTTCGTTGAATCTGCTCTTGATATTTTCCGAAAAAAATCTCTTTATTCTTGATGTATTGGACCAGCGAATCAGATGAGAATATAGCGGATTCTCGGTAGATCCAAGTTCTCGTTTAAAAAAAAGCTGCCAGAATTGACTGCCTTTTTGATTCTGATGAATATACGGATAAAGCTTTAAAAGAAGCAATGGACGCATTTTCGACTCCGGAATACGAGCCCAGAATCTTCTTATCAGATTTTCTTTAAATATGTTGTACCCACCAAAAATTTCATCCGCTCCTTCACCTGTGAGAACAACTTTTATGTTGTTCTTTCGGACAAGTTTCGATAACTCAAAAAGTGGAGCCGGAGCTGTACGAAGCATTGGGTATTCAGCATGCCAGATAACGTCAGAAAAATTCTCTCCAATTAACCTGTTGTCGATTTCTATCGATTTGTGCTCTGTTTTTATCGAATTTACCATTAATTGCTGGTATAATCTTTCATCATAAGAAGCATCCTTGAATAAAACTGAAAACGTTTTTAAACTGTTGTTATGATATTTTTTCACTAATGAGGAAATTATAGATGAATCCAGACCACCGCTTAGATATGATGCTACCGGTACATCCGCTCTCAATCTCAATGCTACCGAATCATAAACGAGTTCTCTTAACTTTTCAGTATAATGCGACAATGGATGGTTTTCGTAGTCTCTTTTATGAGGAAAACTGATTTTCCAGTATCTTTTCAGGTGAATTCCATTCTTGTTAACCTTGATTATACAACCAGGTAATAATTCTGAAATATTTTTAAAAACAGTTCTTGGTGGAACTGTAACCCAGATAGTATAAAGCTGTTCTAGTCCCTTATAATCAATTTCAGGATAAACAGATGGATGACAAAACAGGGCTTTCATTTCAGATCCAAATAAAAAAATCCCATCAGGAAGCTTTGAATAAAAAAGAGGCCGTATACCTAATCTGTCACGTGCTATAATCAACTCTCTTGACATGCTGTTCCAAATCGCAATTGAAAACTGTCCGTTAATATGGTTAACAAAATTGTCTCCGTATTCCTCGTAAAGATGAACTATTACTTCTGTATCACTTTTTGTATAAAAACAGTGCCCCCTTGATTTTAGAAACTTCATAAGTTCGATATAGTTATAAATTTCACCATTTAAAATAACATGCAAAGTAGAATTTTCATTGTGTATCGGTTGATTCCCGCCATTGATATCAATAATGCTGAGTCTTCGTATTCCAAGTGCTGCTCCTTCTCCTGTATAATACCCGACCTCATCCGGTCCCCGGTGGAACAGAATATTTGTCATCTTTTTGAGAATCCCTGTATCTACCGGAAAATTGGGATCCTGATGATAAATACCGGTAATGCCGCACATAAAATATTCCTGTTTTTTAATATTTATAATTTGTATACTGATAATATGCAGTTCTCTTGTATGGAGCACCATTGAAAACCAGTCCTAAAACTTTTTTTCTCAGTCCGGGAATCTGTCTTATCTTTTTATTCAGCTCTGAAATATTGGTATGAGCTGCCCTGATTACAAATACATACCTGCTGAAAGAGTCAAGAATTCCAATTGCATCGGTTACTATACCGGCCGGGGGGGTATCCATGATAATCATCTGAAAATTTTTTGAAAGAAAATTGAGAAAATCTCTGAACCTGTTTGAATTGAGAAGTTCTGCAGAATTACGAATAGTTTCACCTGAACTGATTAATGCAAGGTGTGGAATATGGGTTTTCTGCAGTATCGGTTGTATATTTGAAGCCTCAATTGAAACATGCCCGGTAAGAATGTTTGATAATCCGGGTTTTTTTTCCAGACCAAAATACAGATACTGAATACCCCTTCTCAGATCACCATCTATTAAAACAGTGGGAATTTTCTGTTGTGCCATGGTTATGGCAAGATTGGCAGATGTAAAAGATTTACCCTCTCCGGCATTCATACTTGTAACAAGGATCCTTTTCTGCTTTTCTTCGTTCAAATTCAATAATATTTTGGTTCTCAACGAACGATATGTTTCATCAACGTAGTTGTGTGAGCAGTCTGCTGCAACAAGCTTTTCGTCAATACCCTTATCGTCATTTTTGACACTTTTTTTCCATGATTGCTTTACAGGAATCGATTCAAGTACAAGAAGATCGGTCATCCTCTGAAGATCCTTTTCAGTATGTGCAGTGCGATCAAAAAAGTCGACAACAACAACTGGGCCGAACCCAAAAACGAAACATAGCAAAAATCCAAATCCCGCCAAGGCAATAAGTACCTTGGGCTCTGTTTTTTCTTCGGGCTCAACTGCGTGATCTACCACGTAAACATCACCGATTTCTACAGCTTTAGCAATTTTTGCTTCATTATATCTGGCCAGGATAGCCGAAAATATCTCAGAATTTACTTCGTATTGCCGCTGAAGTTTTGAATAGTGAAGCTCTTTTCTTGGAAGTGATGCAAGCTCTGAGTTGATCTTTTCTATTCGGGCCGTATTTTCATGCAACTTCCGTTCAATCTGTTTCATGAGATCCCGAAGAGCATTTATTGTTTTGGAACCTAATCGATTTATTTTTGCCTTGTTTTCGCTGACGAGTGGATGAAAGGGGGAGTATTGCTGATCAAGCATGAGCCTTTCCTGTTCGAGCGACATCAATTGTGCCCGAAGTCCCTCAGATGTTCCTGTACCGTATGTGTTCAGAAATGAGATCATCTCACCGATAATCCCTGTTCGTACTGTATCCTTAGCAGTATTGTAACGTTCTATCAGACCCTGCGCCTGAATAACTGATGACCTTAGTTCCGCTTCTGTTTCCCGAAGGTCCATAATCTGGACTGGTGGAGAAAATGCATCCTGAATTCCAACTGTAGGATTCTGTTCCCGATATCTCCTGAAAGCAGCTTCAGATGCAATCATCTCGTTTCGAGCTGTCTCAAGCTGTTTTTGAAGGATTTTTATTACTTCATCTTTTCTGCTTCGTTTGGTTAAAGCATTTTCCCGTACAAAGTCATCTGCGATATTATTAACAATATCTGTAATAAGTTTATAGTCTTTACCAGACAATGAGATTGCCATTATTGTCATGTCTTTTCCAGTGGTTTTGACTGCCAGATTGTTAACTATGTCATCAACCGCATCGCGAACTCTCCGTATTTTAAACTTAATGTCAAATGGTTCTTTCTGATACTGCTCTGTCCACCATATGTTAATTCCTGGAAGTGATGTTTCTGAGAAATTGGATATTTTACCTTTTTTTATTACCCTGTTTTTTATCTGTTCATAATTATCGGTAAAGAATATTGCAAATGAATCACCTCTGATTCTGAGTTCATATTCTCCAACATGAGCACCCATTCCTACTTTGACAGAGTCAAAAAGTTCATTACGGACATACTCTGAAACAGAAAGCTGTAAACCCATCTTTTTAACAATGCTCTCTATGAAATTGCGGCTTTTTACAAGTATTGCTTTTGTATCCGGTTGAAGTCCTACTCGTTCATCAACTGCACTCAGATCGTCCGGATTATCAAATTGTAAAATTGCAGCAGCTTCCATTTTTGGTCTTGTCAGGCCAAACTTATTGATGGCAAAAACATAGGCGAACAGTACAAAAATGCTAACCGGGATTATAAACCAAAGTCTTCGCCATATAAGGTGAAGATAATAATCTGATTGACGTTTCATGCCAGCCTCGAAGTTTCTGGATGATTGAGTTCTGAAGCTCACTGCTAACTCCTGCGTTTTAAGTTTATATCAGTCAGTCATCATTAAGAGTTTTTATACCCAGATACAACGAAAGTGTAAATGTTGCAACAGGGAGTACATCACGTATAATAATTTCACTGATACTTCTGGGTGATACAGGTGTCCAGATCTGGTCGCCCGATCGAAATCCAAGACTGCGTAATGATTTACCCGATTCCAATGCTGGAATCAAATTCCGTTCCATAACTGAACTACTGCGTTCCCATCGCATTTTTTTCAGTCCTCTTTCTGATGTTGTTCCTCCTGCCAAAGCAATCACATTCCATAACGACTGGTCGGGTCGCACATAGTAAAAACCAGGATTTACAAAACCACCCTGAAGACTTACTCTTATCAGAGGTTCAATCTGCATTTCAGGGTAACGTAGATATTCCTGGTAAGTGGTTTGAAGGTGCCGGCAGAGCTCATCCGAAGTATAATCGGTTACTCTTATCTGACCATGTGCCGGTATGACAATATTGCCATTGTTATCTATTGGATAAGTACCATTAAGAAAAGAAGCTGTGTCCAGTGGCAGAAATATCCTGATTGCATCTCCAGGTATAAATTCTTCAGTTTTATTCAAAGATGAATCTTCTGACTTTTTAATCTTTGCTACTTTTGAAGAAGAACAGCCGGTCATCATCAAAATGGAACTTAAAATAATAACCACGCTATACATTTTCCCTTTAAGGGTCATACTACCTCCATTAATTTCTGGTTATGTATATCATTATCCATTAAGATTCCATACAAAGAGTGAGCAGACGTTAATTGAAAAATCTCTTTGTGAATAGTAACGGACCTGACTCTTTTTTATCCAGTAATTGCAAGGCATATGCCACCAGCGAGGTCTGTTGCAACTAAATAAAATGGATTTTATTCTCAATCTGATAATTAATTCATCCATCATATTCATAATTGAACAGATTGCAATAAATAACGATATTGTCGTTTCAGGAATTGAGTAAAATCAAGTATGTTTAAAAATTAAAACCCAAACAAGATATCAACACATGATATCAACAAGTAAAATTGCAGACAATATGTTGATGATGAACATTTAATAATATACAGGTGATAATTTAATGTAAACATTATAAAAACAGGTTTGTTTAATATAAGACTGATAAAAATTAAAACATTATAAAACAGGAACAATATTTGCTTTATTTAAAAATTAAACAAATTTCTATTGAGCACGATTTAATCGTTTCAGGAGGCTCTTTGAGAAAAAAAAATGAATTAATTAAAAAAGTACTGGTAATAGATGATGATCCTACAGTACTGTTTGCTCTCAGAAAACTGTTCGGAAAATCCGGCATGATGGTACATACATCATCCTCCTTTGATGAAGCAAAGCACTGTATTGATAAAAATCTTTATCAGGTCATTATTACTGATCTGAAATTCAGCGAAACAATTGAAGAGGCTGGAATTGTTATCTCTATCTATGCAAAACAAAAAATGCCAGGTGTCAAGGTTATCCTGTGGACCGCTGTAGACCTTTCCGAAATATTTGATAAAGTAAAAGCTGCAAATATTGATCTGTGTCTGATAAAACCCGTTTCGCCTAATATTATTCAAGGTATTATTGAAAACCTGAAATTTTTATAACCTTGTCAGGTTATCTATCTGTAAACAGAACTCAGGTTTAAAAATCCAAACGTGAATTCACCAAACAGAACAGGTTAGTGTGTACAAAGATCATGGCAACACGAGTAATTATCATTTTATATTAAATAAAATCGGTTATTATACCAGTCGGGATTCTGGTCTGTCTCCAATACGGATCTTCTATTAATCGTCTTCACTTAGTCTGCTTATCCGAAAGTAGATACATTTCAGAAAGTGCTAAAAGAAATGACAATGTTGATTCTGCACCTTCGTTGCAATTAACACGGTCTGAATGTAATGCGTCTTTGCATCCACCTGATTTGGAATTATAAAGTGATATGCCAAGATCATTTCTTCCCAAAAACCATTCAAAACATGTTTTGGCAGAATCTTTCCAAAACTTTCCGGATGTTACCAGGTATGCTTTATGGCAGGCACTGACCATTGTGTATGCTTCTATAGGTTGCTGATCAAACAGGGCCATTTTCTGTCCCTTCCGATAGAAACCATTACAACCAACTGCCCTGAAATAACCTTGCGGTGTTGTTTGAATATTCAGCAGCCATTTTAAGGATCGAAGTCCGGCATCTATCATACTTTCAGAACCACTCCAGTCTCCTCCACAGATCAGTGCTTCCGAGAGCTTCCCATTTGCATACGAAACAATATTTTCAAACCAGGGCCATTCTGGTGAGCTGTTTAGATAATAAAGATGATATAAACTTTCTAACAGATTCAGATAAGTTGATTTGAACAACCGGTCATTTTTGAATCTTTTTAAATATTCATAAATTCCTGTTGCAGAAAATGCCAGTGCTCGTGGTGAATTCAAGGCTTTAATTTCAGGAAGAGCTTTTTCCATAATACTTGATGCAAGCTGGACAATCGAAGGATCGTTTGATCTTCCTGCACAAAACCCAAGTGCCCAAAAGGCTCTTCCCTGACTGTCTTGTGAACCCACCCGTTCAAGCCAGTTTCTATTGAAGCTCATAAAATTACGAAAACAGCATTGACTTTTATCAAATGCATGATACAAAAAGGCCAGATAACGTAAAGACAACTCTTTGATTTCAACAATTCCCAGATTTTCCAGCAAAATTGTTAATATCAATGCACGTGAATTGTCATCTGTGCAATACCCTTCATTAAAATCCGGTATAGTGTATTTTGCATGCTGAAGAATTCCGGTAGAATCTGTAAGATTCTTCAAATGATTGAAACAAAAGCTGGGTAGATAAAAGGTATTATTTGATACTGCCAGAGGATATCTGGAATTCAGAACTGGTTTCTTGCATGAATGTTCACAGAATTTAATATATTTGTGTAAGGATTCATACAAAGAATATTCATTCTGATTTAAAGAAAAACTTTTATCCTCAATTTTCTCCTGATCAAAAAAACCGGTATCGTCATAATTTTTATAAAACTTTAACTCCTGCTTTAACCTGATTGAATCAGGATAATAAAAATGGTTGGAAAAATAGCACTCGATCAGGTTTACATTACTGTTCTTTGTGGCATAAGTAATGTTTTGAATAGCTGATGAATTTTCCGGGATTATAACAAGCCCCGAAAGATAGTCTGCAAACCTGTTTATTAATGTTTGCTGCGGTTCAGAAAATAAATTTGCCGATGTGTGAAATGTCATTATTACGGGTGCATTTATTTTTCTTATTAAAGAAAAGATACTTTTAGTTTCATCCTGAAAAGATTCATCTTCCTTATACTGAAAACATATTGCATCAAATCGGCATAAATTAATAAAATCTGCTGCATCCTGAAATGAAAGCAAGTTCTTTTCATCGATTTCCAACTTTATTTCGTCAGAATAAACATATTCTCCCGGTTTATCACTGAGAGCAAAAGCATGACAATCAATCTGCGGATACAATTCACATATAGATCTGTACAAATTACTGGTAAATGCTGCAATTAAGGATTCCCGCGGAATATAGCTTCCAATTATGGCTATCTTTTTGAGGATTGAATTTCCTGTCATAGCAGCCTCCGAATCTTATTGAATAATCAATAAACAGATAGTATTTACAAAAAAGTAAAAAACAGCTATTTTGACATTTCATGGAATTTTTAGCAAAAATATTATTGACATCAGAGAGACACCTGTATTATTGAAACATTTTATTTTGCAATGTATGATTCATGATTTTTAATTGCATACAAATGCTCCTTTTTAGCATTTTTCTATTTTTTGCAAATTTTACAGCCGTGAAATAAAAAAATCACAATACAGAATTTTAACTCTCGTTCGTTTAAATTGAATACCGCAAAACCAAAAGCAAAAGAAAAATTCGAAAATATTATGAAAACAAAATCTGACTGGTAATCAGATTTTGTTAATGGGATTAAGCAAGTAATTCAGGAAAACCATCACCGGATAAATGAAATTTCAATTTTCATTCCGGTTCTGCAGTTCCAATATTAATATGAGATTCGAGTTCAGGAATTTCTGCAATCAGTTTTCTGTAAGCTGCATAAAGATGTTCAGCATACCGGAAATGTGCTCCTGAACCTGTGCGGAGTTCTATTTCATAGATAAATTTATCCAAATGGGTAGAATGCTCAAAAGATACCTGTGTGCCAAGAAACAAACCATAAACAAATGAATAACAGGAATCAGTTTGTAAAAGTTTTTCAAGAAATGCTTTCTGTCTGTTAAGAAGCTTGCTGCGGTCAGGATGATCCACTCCTTCAGGCAAATAAAATCCTTCAGGACAAAGTGTACTGAAACGATAACCGCTTCTATGACGGTTAAGATCCCGAAGCTCAGCAATTGCCATATTATTCCATGCAGCACGTACAAAAACCCTCTTTATGCTATTGCCTGTCAAACTGTATCGGTTTGATTTTCCGAGAAAGGAATCGTGTATTGATTGAAATTTTGAAATAAAAGGCGGCCATTGCTGTTCAATTTGAAGGAATACTTCATCTTTAAGATTACCGATATTAATTCCATTTTCTTTCATCTGGTTTACAGGATTATCAAAAGCGAATTTTGTCTGAGTTATACTGGCTTTATCTGCATAACTGTGTTTTATCATTCGTGGAACATATTTGGCCAGTTCTTTCCTTATTCCCGACGCACATTCGCGAGCTTCTATAAGTGGTATCGATTCAAGCTGTTTTATTGTATCAACCCAGGCGCGTGCGGTCATTACAAATGCTGCATTTGTCCTGGTCGCAAAAGGGATGAAATAACGTGAGCGGTCCAATGCATAGTTTTTGCGCAAACGGTCAACTACTTTGGGTCCGCTTCCAGAAGGATATCGTATAAGATCCGGATTGTCCTGGATTTGCTTGTCAAGTTTGTCGTAAAGTTCATGGTAGATCGTAAATGCCTGCTCCATTATTGATTCCCATTCAGGAATCAATTCCCGGGGAATTCCGAGAATTGAGGCATCCTGAAGATTGGATCTATCCATTTTTATATAACGGGTACTGGACTCCTGACCATCACACAACTGTGCAATTTCAAAAAGCTTGTATGCCAGAAACATTGAACACCCATCAATAACAATGGCAATACCTCCGGTCATACCAGTAATTGATGCATGTCCGTAGTCAACAAAACGGAAAATCGAATCAACCGATTTATCCGGATCATTCCAGTCGATAGATGCAAGTATGGAATCAATCCCTTTGTTAGAACGTGAATAACGGGCAAGACAACTTGCAAGAAGCTCCGGAGTAACAGAAAAATTATTCTGTGCTCCGGGTGGGGGACATATTCCTATTCCTTTAATTTTCATTCAGGATGATCCGTTTTAAATTTAAATGCAAGTTCAATATTTATTATTGCTTAATATCTGTAGTGGTCCGGCTTAAATGGGCCATCTGCAGAAACTCCGATATAATCAGCCTGTTTCTGGTTCATTTTGGTTAGCTTTACTCCCAACTTAGCAAGATGAAGACGTGCAACCTCTTCATCCAGCTTTTTAGATAAGACATAAACACCTGGCTTATACTCATCCCGTTTCTTCCATAAGTCAATCTGGGCAAGAGTCTGATTAGAGAAAGAATTGGACATGACAAATGAAGGATGGCCGGTTGCGCAGCCAAGATTGACTAAACGCCCCTCAGCAAGCAGGTATATTGAGTGACCATCAGGATATGTATATTTGTCAACCTGAGGTTTAATTGTTTCTTTTTTGATTCCGGGCCATTTTTCAAGAAGTGACACCTGAATCTCATTATCAAAATGACCAATATTGCATACGATTGCCTGATCCTTCATCTTCGACATATGCTCTGCTGTAATAACATCAATATTTCCGGTAGTGGTTACATAAATATCACCGATACTCAGAGCGTCTTCTACAGTTGTTACTTCATAACCTGCCATTGCTGCCTGAAGAGCACAGATAGGATCTATTTCAGTAATTATAACCCGTGCTCCTAATCCTCGCATAGATTGTGCACACCCTTTACCAACATCACCATATCCGCATACAACTACAATCTTTCCGGCAATCATGACATCAGTTGCCCTTTTTATACCATCAGCCAGTGATTCTCTGCAGCCATACAGATTGTCGAATTTTGATTTTGTAACAGAATCATTGACATTGATGGCAGGTACAAGTAATGTCTTTTGCTGCATCATCTGATAGAGGCGGTGTACACCTGTGGTGGTTTCTTCAGAAACACCTTTCCATTCTTTAACAACTTTATGCCAATGCCCTGGATCTTTTTTATAAACCGCACGCAGAACCTTTTTAAGTGACTCTTCATCAGCACTGTCTGATGGAGATGAAGCCCATGTATCACCCTCTTCCATTCTGTATCCTTTATGGATCATCATGGTAGCATCCCCGCCATCATCTACAACCAGATTTGGTCCAAAACCACCGGAAAATGTTAAAGCCTTGAATGTGGCACTCCAGTATTCATCCAGACTTTCACCTTTCCATGCAAACACGGGAATTCCACTTTTTGCTATTGCTGCAGCTGCATGATCCTGAGTAGAAAAAATATTGCATGAAGCCCATCTGACTTGTGCACCTAATTCAACAAGAGTTTCAATAAGAACTGCTGTCTGAATTGTCATATGAAGTGATCCGGAAATTCTTGCTCCATCAAGAGGTTTATCCTTAGAATATTTCTCTCTGATTGCCATCAACCCAGGCATCTCCTGTTCTGCCATTTTTATCTCTTTGCGCCCCCAGTCTGCAAGGCCGATATCGGCAATGGCGTTCTCAAGTTCATCCCAAATACCTATATGTGGTGCCATGTAAAAACTCCTTATTAATTAAAACAACTCATTTTTTCTGTTCAAAGATAATAAAAAATAACTCTAAAAATATAACAGGGAATTAAATTCCCAAAATATAAGATTAACAATACTTATTCAGGGGAAATCATAATTATTTGAACAGTTCCGGTTATTCGAAAGTTGTCATATTTGTTCAAAATGGATCTGTTAACATGTTTCTATACAGTATAAATAGCAAAAAAGTGCTACAGGCTGAATTACGATTCAATAAAAAAAATCTGTCGGGTGCATGTTTTTAAAAGATGTTACGAGGCTAAAAGCGTTTTTCTGGAATTCTGCTGATTAATGCTGGCAGTTTTTTAAGACATATCCGGCTGAAATTGATTAGTGTAACAGACTGAAAAAATCAGATACGGTTTTTATAAACTCACCTTTTTCTATCAAGATACCTTTGAATCTCTCCATATATCTCTCGTCTGATATTATAACGGTTATTTACAAGAGAACGCATTTCAGATAAAGATACATATCGGGAATTAATAAAAGTTCGTAATAATGAAATCGGAATGTTAGTCGGGTTTTTCAATAAAGCGAGTGCTACTCCGGTATTTGCCTGGCCAGTATATAATTCACGTGTAGAAGCAATTTTTTGAAGTACTGCCAGCGAACGGGAACTTTTTGCAATCTGCTCAACAATTCCTGGTTTGTTGAAAACACGCGGATCAGATAATAACCCCAGAATCAGAATATCATTTTGCATGCATCGAATGACAATCTCCCTAACTGTGGGTTCTGTTTGAGTACCTGTTTGCAGACTAAGCATATTATTACCGATTAACTGGGTAAAAGAGCTGTCATTAAAATTACCTTTCAGATAAGTACCTTCTATTTTTACAGCGCTGTTTCGAATTAAAGAGCGGACCTTTCCTATATTGTTTCCGGCATCAATCATAAAACCGTCTCTGTTTGTACAACTCAGGGCAGCTTGGGTCCACTGAAAGGGTCCCATACTACTGTTGTTCAAAGCTCTTATGATTGAGCATGTAGCTATAAGATTTCTAACCGGAACAAGACGTTGTTTTTGTAGGTTAATGATATTACAGAAAAGTGTGAGATCTGAATCTGAATCAATTCGCTTCATCCATTTTTTAAATCCGTGCTCTTTCATATGTAATTCAAAATTGCAAACTGGTAAACCGAAAGGATCACCTCTTTCAATTATACAGCTCAAATCATCAAGATCCTTCGCATACTCTTCACCTGCAGTTAAATAGGGGAGAAGTTTGGAAATGGATTTCATATCATACGAGTCTACGTTTTCTGATAACCAGTTAAGGCGAGCTCGTAAAGATCTGGATTCACTGCGCAGTAAAAATGCAAACTGTTTTCGGCTATTTGGACCGATCTCATCACCATCAGACAGGGACTTACTCCATTTTTGTGAAACTTTTCCGGATATCATTATGTCATGGGGCTCTCTTACAGGAAGCTTGTCTTTCAGATCAGAAACAATTTTGATTTCATTGTCTGATAATGTATTGAAGTATAAAGAATAGCGTACCATCAACCGGTGTAAATTCTTAAAACGGACAGCAATTTTCAACAAGTTGATATCTGATCTTGTAATATCAAGAAATGAGTATAAACAATATTCAATAAGTTTACTTTCTGCAACATTGAAAAATTCACTGATTATCTTTGCCGGATTCCATTTCTCTTCTGTATTTCTGAAAAATGAAGCAAGTTTTATAACTCCAGATTCAAAGTTGTCGGTAATTGAAAGTGAATTAATTAATACTGAAACCGGTTCCGAGATATGCATAATTCAATAATTATATAGATTGAGATAAAAGAAAACAAGTCGTTTGATGGGTAGAGCAGCAATATCTGCAGCGGCTGTGATGCAGGATCATGATCAATTTTTGTTTCAGTTCAGGTTTGAATATTTTTATATTGCTATTTAATCTTATTTTTATTATAATATTCAACATCTCATAACAATAGGCAGCTTTTCCGGTCCGTAAACAGGACCAAATTTTTGTGGTAATTATTTTGCCCAGAGTCCGGTATTCGTGAGGACCGGGACGCTCCTATTGGCGTTGAGAACTCTGGGCTTTTTATAATCTCAAAACAATAGGAGGTGACCAATGTCACATAATGACAACTTTTCAATTGCCTCGTTTGTTTCCGTTTCAGTTAGAGAACTTCAATCACAAATGTTTAAAAAACGGATCGAGATGATCCAGAATGGTAATGATCTTCCTGATTCAGGTAATAACACCTGCTGGTTCGAAGAGTTCAGGGAGAAAATGCCCGAAAAAAACATCGTAATACCTTCTCATTATAGCCAGAACGGAAAACAAGGAATAGATCTTTTGTTTTTCGATAATGACGAAACCGCATCATCCATTGGGAAATTTATCATTTCAAAAAATGAGATTACAGAAATGTTCCCTAAATTATCGCAAACCGATTTTATTGAAGGCAGTGGTTTGTTTTTTGGCTATCATTATTTCAAATCTGCAATCAAAACTGCTGAAATGTTATTACTAAGTGAAGAAAATCTTACTGGTAGACCTCATGAGTGGATAGCGCCATTTCAGAACATAACATTAAGACATATCAGGACTATGAAAATCGGTTTTATGATTTTTGAAGGGTTGCTCTGCACTTTTCAATTTGATGAACCTGTGAAATTTATTCAGAAAAGGTTTGAAGGACTGGAATCATACTGGAAAGAGTGTTTGCGCAAAACTGTAAATGAAATCTGTTTGAATTTTTAAAAACAGCCCCAATGGGGCTGCTTTTTTAGTTCTTCTTATGCATAACTGCAGTTTTGTATAAGAAGCTATTGTAAGAATACGGAAAATATGATGAAATTTCAAAAAAAAAATTCAATTTTTAGACAAAAAGGGTGTTATAAATTAATTTTATCTTTTTGAGACACATTCTCAACCACATAGGTGTATATGTGTTTATGTTCTTATTACTAAGGTATTTTAATATCAAGTTTCAGATTTCAAGAGCAGGATCAGTTATGATATCAAAGTTGCTAATCGTTTTATTTGTCTTTTTATTTTCTGCGTTTTCAGTTTCTTCGAGCGAATCCTCACAAAATGACAGCATAAAAAATAAAGCAGATAAACTGATTATTCAGTTTTTTGGAGGGGCTACATGTGGTGACTGTATGGAGATAAAACATTCGATTTTATTTCCAGCTCAAAAGTCTAATGAAGAGAAAATAGATCTGCGTATATATGATATCGATACAGATTCCGGTTTTAATCTGCTGATAAAGCTGGAAGAAGATTACAATGTTAAAGCTTCAGCTCCCATTACAATATTTTTCCCCGACACATTTTTAACCGGTAAGGAGGATATTCGAAAACATGGAAGCCGTTTAATTGAATATTATCTCAATAACCCGCAAAAATGGATGGTTGTTTCAGAAAATGTTCATCTGGAAACAGAAAAGATAGCAGAGAAACTGGCTCAAAGGTTTAAAGAATACTCCTTTATAAGCATTCTTGTTGCAGGATTAATTGATGGAGTAAATCCTTGCGCAATTGCTACAATGATTTTTCTGGTATCATTCCTTGCGACCAAAAAAAGATCACGTAAGGAAGTACTTGTTATTGGAATGTGTTTTACCGGATCCGTTTTTATTACTTATCTGCTGCTTGGTATAGGCGCTTTTCGCATTATTACAGCTTTAGATCAGTACAGATGGATGTCTAAAGTGATACGTTGGAGTGCTGTGGGATTTGCAGGAATCGTTGGTACTTTAAGTTTTGCTGATGCATTCCGATTTAAAAAGTCGAAAAAAACTGAAGACATAAAACTACAGCTTCCCAAAGTAGTAAAACTAAGAATACACAAGGTTATTTCCGGTAACCTTGCCGGTTCCCAGTTGGCAACCGGAGCCGTTATTACAGGATTTTTAGTAACACTTTTAGAAGCTGTTTGTACAGGACAGGTTTATTTGCCAACTATAGTTTTGATGACTAAACAGGAAGGCCTTCGTTTTACCGGATGGTTGTATCTGATTTTTTACAATTTTCTATTTGTCGTACCACTTCTGATTGTAATGATTCTGGCTTATTATGGAATGAAATGGGACAAACTTGCAAAAACTACACAGAAAAATCTTGTTGCGATTAAGATCATTTTTGGGATTGTGCTTATCGGGCTGGCTGTTTTTCTTGCAATCGCAACTTAGGAGTGGATAACAAGCTTGAATTATCTGTTAATACCATTAATAATAGTTGCTTTATTATCAGGGTGTGTGAATGGACCTGATGTACATGAGCCTTCAGTACATGAGCCACAAATTGCCAAAAAATTCAAAATCAATAATTATCAGGAAATTCTGAATCAAAATGATATTACATTAATTGAGTTTTATTCTGGTGCATGTGGAACATGTAATGATGTAGCGTGGGTTATAGACAGCCTTGCTGTCAGTTATAACGATTCTGTATTTGTAGGAACGAATAATATTGATGATGACACTTTATATGAAGTATTTCATGTAAAAAACGTGCCCACCTATGTTATATTCATGAATAACGAGAAAGTTTTGGAATTTAACACAATTGATTCTGCAATTATTTATGATACACTTTCTTCTCTTTTGGACAGTGCAATAGCAGGAAAACTGGTACAGGATACTTCTGATACTACCGAACCTGAAGATACAGCAACTTACGATTATCCTTTGTTGACAGATTCTACATTTGATACTACTGTCTTGCGTTACGGAAGAACAGCGATGGTGTTTTTCCTGGTAGAAAGGGGATACGAATGTATTCCAATGATACCAATTATTGAAGATATTGCAAAACTTTATGAAGGGAAAGCTGTTATTGCGCGATACAATGTAGTTTGGAGCCAATCCAATATTTATGGACGCTACGCCGTAAATCATTGTCCGGAATATCGCTTTTTCAAAGACAGCACCGAAATAGAACTTGAGAGGAGAAGAGGGCTTTTAACATTTGAAGAACTTGAATCAATTATAGATAGTTTGCTTAATGGTTCTGAGTGATTCAAAATCATGAATCATTTAATAATAAAAAATATCAAGAAATCAATTCTTATGTAAAATGCAATGTTGAATACAGAGCAGCTTTCAAGCAGGTATGTTGATGAAAATAAAATCGGCTTTAATTTTTTTAATGCTTTGCGGGTTCAATTTAAAATTGTCCGTTTACGCTCAATCAGATGTCAGAATTGTACAGTTTGAATTTGATAGATGTTTATCAGTTATGGAAAGAATTGAACGCTCATTGAAAAGATACGAAACCAGTCTCCATTCACTGAAACGAACCGTTACTGATATTAAAACTGCTGATAAAGACAATATTTCAGATAAGGTTTCTGCACATGAAAACCGGCTTGAGTATTTCAGAAATCGTTATGAAAGGATTCGTGGACAAGCCGATAAACTTCATGATGATCTCAAGAGCAGTGGACCTGTATGTCCATCGTGCATCGAATCAAGTGTTAACCTGTTCTGCAGGAGTAATGAAACGCTGCAAAATGACCTTGATGATTATTTAGTTAAGTTAAGTGAACTTCAATCAATTACCGGATTGGGTAATGATAGCAAAAGCAAAGAAAATAGTTTTAAACATCGACTTGGTTATATAAAAGAACTTTGCAAAACGTTAAATAAAAAAATCGAATCCTGTAATGACAACGCAGTAAATACGCTTTGGGAACAGGCCAGGATTAATTTAAAACGGGCAGACAGCCTTTACAGTTCAAATGAAACCGGATCAGCCGTAAGAGCACTTGAAATAAGTGAATCATTATTGCAAAAAATACAGCTCAGGTGTGAATAAAAGTTATGAAGTCTAAAATTTTCACAGCTTTAATATCTCTTATGATTTTTTTTATTAATGCTGTTTCCCAGGAAACTTCCGATTCTCTTTCTTACACAATACTTCGTGACAGCCTGATACAAAAAAATTCTTCTGACCAGATCTTCCTGACCACAGATGCACTTGCTGAAGCCGGGCTGTATTCTGATGCGCTTGAATTATTGAACAATAATTTCAAAGATGGATTCAGCGAAAACACCAGTCCAAATAAACAGGGAAAAAAACAGTGGCGAATTTCAACCGGAATCGATTACTATCATCATGAGGATGTTGATACTGCAACCATGACACCTGAAGAACACAAGGAATATAAACGCTTAACAGAAGCACCGTTGTCTGTATGGGTACGAACTAAAAGCACTATTAAACCAGACCATTCTCTTGTTGACGAGATAACCCCTGAAATTTATGTCTCCGAGCGCAAATCAAAAATTGAAACATCAGCGTTTTTTTCATCGTTTAATGGATTTTTGCAATATGAACCATCCGTTAAGGCAGAAAAATGGTTTAGGTCCGATGCATCCGGGCAATCACCATTTAAACCTGCTTCAA
>JAAYEB010000081.1 GCA_012728995.1 Fibrobacter sp.
ATTTCTGTTTGCTGGGGCTTATTGTGGCGCAAGGTAACAATACTCTGCTTGGAACATGGTGTGTTGGTGAAGATGGGCTTGTTTTGACTTTTGAAGGTGAGGATACACTTAAAGTTGCAAGTCTTTCTGATGAGAGTGTTTCGGGTACGGGCATTTATATAAAAAACGATTCAGCTTTTACAGCAACTGTTGCAAATGGTGATGTTGAGATGAAAATGAGATACAGGTATCAATGGGCTGGTGATGATACTGTTAAGGCGAAAGCTGAATTCTTCACAATTAATGGAGACTCTGTCTCTTTTCCCGAAGAATGGATGTCAATGACCAGGTGCAGTTTTGCAGAAACACAGCCTGCCAGATAAAATTTATGGAAAACAACAAAAACGGGAAATTTTAATCTTTTTACAGTGACACATTGTATTTTCTTTTGAACTTTTTTTCACTTAAACTGATTGTTATTAATAAATGAAAGTTACCTTTGTTTATCCAAAATTTGATAAATTTCTTGAAACATACCTTGAACTTGCTGAAATGCCTGCAATTGCAGCTACCTGGTCATTCAGAATGCCCCCGGCAATGGGAATCCCGATTTTAATCAACCTGTTACCCAAAGATTTTCAATGGAGAATAATTGATCAGAACATTGAAACAGTGGATTATGATGATGATGCGGATCTGATTGCAATCAGCTTTTTTACTCCTCAGGCTGCGTATGCTTATGAAATAGGTGATGAATTCCGGAAAAGAGGCAAAACTGTTGTAATGGGGGGAATGCACCCATCAATGATGCCACAGCAGACATTACTTCATTGCGACTGTATCTGTATCGGTGAAGGTGATCTTTTATGGCCTGTTATTCTTGATGATTTCATGAATGGCAAACTGAAAAAAACGTACTCCAACGAAATTCCTCCACAACCACACGAAATAGTATCTCCAAAACCTGGTATTTTTGATATTGAAGATAAGTACGACTGGCATGCATCACTGATTTCTATTACCAGAGGATGTCCTTTTGGATGTGAGTGGTGTAATGTACCAATATATCAAAGCAATAAAATCCGCCTGCGGCCAATAGATACTGTTGTTAAAGAGATTGAACTCCTTTCGGGAAAAGAGTTTTATATTACCGATGATATGATCATGCTCAACCGTCCTAAAATTCAGCGATACATGATAGAGCTTTGTGAACGTATCAAAGATTTTAATGTGAACATGTTTCTTTCCTGTTCACCGGCAATGAATACCGATCCGGTATTTCTTGATTCTATTGCCAGGGGTGGTGCAAAAAGTATGTATACTGTTTTCGCCAGTGATCCTTTCAGTTCCCGTTTCTACGGACGACATCCGGGTATATGGCAAAGGACAATTGATCTGGTAAAACAGCTTGAAGATCGTGGAATCCGTTTTTTCGGTTCTTTCGGTGTAGGATTCGATACTTGTATGGAAGATCAGTTTGATCTTATTTTGGAATTTTGTGAAAAGGCAAATATTAAAACAGCAGAATTTTTCATTGCAACTCCATTTCCAAACACGCCGTTTTGGCACAGAATATCTGAACAGAATCGTTTTATTGAAACAGACTGGAAAAAATTCAACTGCGCAAATGTAGTTTTTAAACCAAAACATACAACAGAAAAACAGCTTCGGGATGGCTTTGTCATGTTATGGCGGGAATTCTTCAAAAATACTAATCATGAAGAATCCTTGAGTACTTTTCACCAGAAACTGGACAATATTCTCAAATCAAGAGAATATTCACAGGAAGTCAAAGATGCTGTTGCCAGAGGATTATCAAAAAAATTTGAGGGAAGAAATACGGAGGTTACAAGTGAGTAAAAAAGCTATCGTTACAGGCGGATCACGTGGAATAGGTGCAGCAATTGTACAGAAACTGGCACAAAATGGATTCGATATAGCTTTCAGTTACAGATCTCAGAAAGAAAAAGCTGAAGAAGTTGTCAGATCAGTTTCAGAATCCGGGCAGAAAGCATATGCAATTGAAACTGACGTAACTGACTTTGAATCATGCGGTAATTTTGTCTCTAAAGCACGTGAACTTCTCACCGACATTGATGTACTTGTGAATAACGCCGGTATAACAAAAGATAAAAGTCTGTTTATAATGCAGCAACAGGAATGGAATGATGTCATAAATACAAATCTGACAGGTTATTTTAACGTTACAAGACATCTTGTTGGTTATTTTTTTAAAAACAAACGCGGATGCATTGTAAACATTACATCTGTAAGTGGTCTGGTAGGAATTGGAGGCCAGACAAATTACTGCGCGTCTAAAGCTGGTATTATTGGATTCACAAAAGCCCTTGCAAAAGAAGCTGCAAAACTTGGAATACCGGTAAATTGTGTTGCACCTGGATATGTTGATACAGAAATGACCAGATCGATTCCTGAAAAACATATCGATGAGATCAAGAAGATGATTCCAATGAATAGAATGGGTACAGCCCAGGAGGTAGCTGATTTAGTTGCATTCTTAACCTCAGACAGCGCCAGATATATTACTGGTCAGGTTTTTACCATTGATGGCGGTTTAACAGCATAATTCAGGCACAATTTGATATGTCTGACTTGATTATAATTCCCTGCTGCATGCTTTGGTCTGGAATTATTTAATATATTTTAAGGAGAAATATCATGTTTAATATCAAAGAAATAATGGAAAATGTACCCCACAGATATCCATTTCTTCTTATAGACAGAATTATAGATTTCAAAAAAGACGAATACGTAACGGTATTAAAGAACATTTCTATAAACGAAGCACAGTTTCAGGGGCATTTTCCAGGGAACCCAATTTTTCCGGGTGTTTATATTATAGAAAACATGGCCCAGGCATCTTGTTTTTTACTGGCTAAATCTTCAGGCGGACTGAATCAAAACACAGTGTACTATCTTGGGAAAGTTAATAAAATTTCCTTTATGAAACCAGTTACCCCTGGAGATCAATTAGTAACAACCATAACTGTCATAAAATTTTTAGGTAGAAATGCTGCAGTTCAGGCAAAATCTACAGTTGATGGGAAAACAGTAGCTAAAGGTGAACTCATGTTTGGTGTGAGTGAGGAAAGTTAATTGGCCAATTTTTTCAATTATTTGCGTAAGTTATTGATTTCGTGCAAAATATATAATAATTTAGAAACGAATAACCAAAAAGATCCAATAATTGTATATTAAACAATTTAAATTTATAAGAAATTAGCAAGGCCAAATTATGCAATTGTTCATCGGATTCCGATAAAAATCAGATTTTAAATTTAATCGAACACTAATCGTAATTGGATTTTTTTTTCCTAATAACTATATTTACCTTTCTCTAATTTTATAATAATCCCTGTTGCAAGGGATGGAAATGCTTATGAGTGAAAACAGAGTTGTTATTACGGGAGTAGGACTGGTCACTCCGATAGGGACTGGTACAGATGTATTTTGGGATTCTGCAGTAAGAGGCGAAAACGGGGTACGCCCTCTGGAGCTATTTGATCCTTCGGAATACAGAACCAAAACAGGCGGTGAAGTCCGTGATTTTAAAGCTGAGGATCACCTGTCTGAGGAAGATATTAATCGGATGGGCCGATCGGGTCAATTTGCTGTTGCAGCGACAAGGATGGCATTAAATGATTCAGCTTTAAAGGTATCAGAAGAGAACGGTTACAGAATAGGTGTAAGCATGGGTACAACCATGGGAGAACCTCAAATTCTGGAAAAAGCTGTTCATATTAAATATGACTCTGGCTCGGAGCAGATACCCCAAAACCTTCCACGTCAATACCCTTGTGCTTCAATACCTGCAAATATTGCGCGTGTTTTTAAAATTAAAGGACCAAATATTATTATTCCTACAGCATGTGCTGCGGGTAATTATGCTATTGGATATGCATTTGATCAGATTCAGCTCAATAAAGCCGACGTAATGATTGCAGGAGGAAGTGATCCTTTTTCCGGAATCGCATTTACCGGATTTAACAGACTTTTGGCCACAACACCGGATATTTGCCGTCCTTTTGATCTCAACAGGTCCGGAATGGCTGTAAGTGAAGGAGCAGGTATCGTTATAATAGAAAGACTCAGTCACGCACTTGCTCGTGGAGCTTCAATTTATGCTGAAATACTGGGATACGGTCTTGGTTGTGATGCATATAAGATGACAATCCCGGACCCGACCGGAAGCGGTGGAATTATTGCTTTAAAACGTGCTATTAAAAATTCAGGTATTGCTCCTGATGAAATTGATTATATCAGTGCTCATGGTACCGGGACAAAAGAAAATGACAAGAGTGAAACCCTGATAGTTAAAGAAGTTCTTGGTGAAAAAGCCAGGACAACTCCTGTATCCTCAATTAAATCCATGATTGGACACACAATGGGAGCTGCTTCGGCTATTGAAGCTGCTGCATGTGCTTTGATGATAAAAAATGGAGTAATACTTCCTACAATAAACTATTCAGATCCTGATCCGGATTGTGACCTGGATTACGTTCCAAACAGGTCCCGATCAACTGATCTTGAAACAGTTGTCTCAAATGCGTATGCTTTTGCGGGTAATACATCTTCATTGGTATTAAGAAAATTTAAAGGATAAGTTTTTAAATGCAGTCCAAAAGAATAGTAATCACAGATGTCGGAACAATCAGTTCACTTGGAACTGGCTTCGAAAGCCTTAATGAAGCTATGACCCGGACACCCCAAAAATCTACTGTTAAGGATTATGATTTTCACCAATTAGAAAACGATATTGAATGTTATTCAATTAAAGATTATGATCCGGTTCAAATTCTTGGTAAAAAGGGACTTCGAAATAAAGATTTTTCAACCAAAATTCTTCTTGGTACCATACAAACCGGTTTCGAAGAAATCCTTTCGAATACCGATGAGTATAATAAACCTGGTATCAGTATCGGAACTGCATTCGGAAGCATTCAAAGTATCGGTGATTTCTTAAGTGATTCTATTATCAGCGGTGTTAACAGTGTAAATCCTCAATTATTTGCAAACACTGTGATTAATTCACCTACAGGAAATGCAAATATAAGATTTAATTCAAAAAATCTCAGTTCAACAATTGCATCAGGTTTCAATGCGGGTATAGATTCACTGATCTATTCGTATAACTATCTTAGAAAAAATTACATACAAAACATTATTGCAGGTGGTCTTGAAGAGATAAGCTATTATGCGCTTCTCGGTTTATTACGCAGTGGCATGTTAAGCAATTCAGGTGATCCGCGCCCTTTTGCTGCTGATGCCAACGGTGTAATCATGGGTGAAGCATGTGCCCTGTTTTTGATGGAATCTGAAGAATCTGCCAGGGAGCGGGGCGCTAATATTATTGCAGAAATAGCAGGAACTGCAAGTTCATTTGATCCACAAACTGCTCAAAATGGAAAATCTGATGGCGAATCAGGTGCTTTTGCCATAAAAACTGCTCTTGAAGAAGCTGAAATTGATGCTGATGCAATAGATTTTATTGCATCAGGAGCTAATGGCAATCCAAAATGTGATAAATTTGAAGCAGCAGCAATTAAAAAAGTCATGGACACCAAAACACCGGTAACTGCATATAAAATGTTTACCGGAGAATGCTATGGCGCTTCAGGTGCAATGAATGTAGCTTGTGCATTATCTGATCTGAAAAACAAAAAAATCAGTGGAAAAGCAAAACCATATCAAACTATCGATGATATTCCTCTGGTATTTGAGCCACAATACAAAGAAAGTACTTATGCACTTGTAACATCCTTCTCTTGTGAAGGTAATTGCAGTGTCGTAATTTTAAAAAATGTAAACTAACACTATACAACCCTCAATCCGGTGAGGAGATTTTTTCATGAATCAAGAAGAAATTAAAGATACTATTCGTGAACTCATTACAGAAATTGCTGAAGACATGGATGTAGATGAAGAATCGATTACAGATGATGCAAGTTTCGTTGAAGATATGGGTCTGGATTCCATGGCTCTTCTGGAGGTTCTCGCTACAATGGAGAAAAAATTTGGAATTTCTATTCCAGAATCTGAGTTCCCCAATATTACTTCGATTAACAAATGCACAGACACCGTTCAAAAATACCTTTCTGAGAAAAGTTAATCTGTTCACATCAGGCCGCCACCAGGCGGCCTTTATCAATACTGCTAAAGACCTGGATTTTTAATAATCCCTGTTTTATTTTTCATATTCTATTCCTTCGATCCATTTTATCTGTAACCTGTACAAAACAGGGACTTTTTTTCCAAGAAAGCAAGGAATACTTTTGTCTGATTTTGATGTAGCAATTATTGGTTCTGGTATAGGTGGTCTGGTTTGTGGAGCATTTCTTGCACATGAGGGCAAAAAAGTAATAGTTCTGGAGAAGCATTATCAGATTGGCGGTTATACACACAGTTTTAAAAGAGGAAAATATAAATTCGAATCTGCAGTTCATTCAGTTCCTTTAGGTCCTGATGGATTCATATTACACCTCCTTAAAAAACTTGGTATCCATAACCAGCTTTCAATTATACCACACAAATCCATGTATCAAACTTCCTGGGATAGTAAAACTTACACCGTCCCCCCCTGGTATGAGCAAATAAAAGACAAAATATCCAGCGATTTCCCACATCAGAAAAAAAACATGACATCTCTTCTTGAAGACATGAGAAGGTTTTATGATTCATTTATCGAGCCTGTACGAAAAGGGTCTCTGGAAGAAACAACACCATACCTTGATTTCGTTCAAAAACATCAGAATAAAACCTATAAACAATATATAGATTCGTTTATTGATGATGACAATCTCAGACAGATTTTATACTCACAATGGCCTTTCGGAGGTACTCCTCCTGAATATGCTCCAATTGCCTACTATGTCCTGATGTTTATGGTTCATGCAATGGAAGGCTCTCATTATTTGTCTGGAGGCTTCTGCTCACTTGCCAAATCACTGGCATCTGTTATTGAAAATAATGGTGGTGAAGTAAAATGCAGATCCGAAGTAACTGAACTCAATACTGAAAACAAACTGGTTAAGGAAGTCGTGTTATCTGATGGACAAAGATTCAGCGTCTCAACAGTTGTTTCAAACATCAGTCCCTATCTGCTTTATGGCAAACTGCTGGACCATAGTTCACGTAATAAAATATGGCTGCGAAGAATTAACAATCTCACACCATCTCTGTCAGCAGTTGCCCTTTATCTCGGTCTGAACTCTTCTGTATCTGATATTTTGCCGGAATGTATCTATTTTTGGTATTCAGATTCCTGTAACAGTGAAATATACAAAAGGATAAGAAACAACACCCAGAACAATGTTGATCACCTTATATTTCTTCGATCTCCGGAACAGGAAGGTGACAGAACACTTATGCTGATGAATTTTGTAAATAACAATTTTTCTTCAAACTGGAAACAGGATAAAAAAGAGTTTTCAAATAAAATTCTGGACAAAGCTGAAACAGTTATTCCTGAACTAAGAAACCGCATAAACCTCATGGAAACAGGTTCACCAACAACTTTTGAACGTTATACTGCAAACACCCGGGGGGCTTTATACGGATTTGAAAACTCTTACAAGATATATGCTGAAGCTAAATTACCTGCACAAACACATATTCCCAATCTATATCTCGCCGGGCACTGGGGCAAACCCGGTGGCGGTATCTGGAATGTGGTCTATAATGGTTATACCGCTGCATTAAGAATCCTTATGAAATCAAATTAGAATTCAAATTAGCTGCCACCTGAATCAGACGATTCCTATAGCCTATTCTTTTTCGCGGACTGTTGTGAAAGGGTGACTCTCGCAGCTTGTCTGAATTAATCATTTCCATTCAGGTATAATTCAAATAACTGCTTACCTCCCCTGTTATTCTTTCCAAAGGACTCGATAATTCATAAATGACCTATCTTTTTGTACAGTAATATTCTCATCCGACGAGCAGTAAGATCTCTGGAATATGCTGAAATTGAGATTTTGCCATTCATAACTGTATTTGCTTATAGGACATCATGAAAGTTTTCATTCTGTTTATTGCATTTTCAAGCAGGTCCACTCTGGGTAAAAATACCAAACGAAAATGATCCGGTTTTGGCCAGTTAAAACCGCTTCCATGTACCAGAAGCATTTTTTCACTTCTGAGCAGATCCAGTACAAATTTTTCATCGCTTTTAATATTAAATTTTTCAGTATCAATTTTTGGAAACATGTAAAAAGTCGCTGAAGGCTTCACACAAGTAATTCCGTCAATTTCATTTATCATGGAATAGCACTTATCTCTCTGCTCTCTGAGACGACCGCCTTTTTTTGTCAGGTCAAAAATGGTCTGGTAACCTCCAAGAGCAGTCTGAATAATTGACTGACCTGGAACATTGCTGCATAAACGCATTGAAGCCAGCATATTAAGTCCTTCAATATAGTCTTTTGCTATATTCTTGTTTCCGCTGACTATCATCCATCCGACCCTGAAACCTGCAATTCTGTAAGATTTAGACAGCCCGTTAAATGTTAAAAACAAAAGATCATCAGCCAGAGATGCAGTTGACATATGCTCATTATTGTCGTAAAGTATTTTATCATATATTTCATCTGAAAATACAATTAGCTTGTGCTCACGTGCTACATCGACAATTTGCTCAAGTAATTCCGGTGGATAAACGGCTCCTGTAGGATTATTAGGATTAATTAAAACTATACCTTTCGTACGGTCTGAAATCTTCTTTTTAATATCCTCCAGATCAGGATACCAGAGTGATTCTTCATCGCATATATAATGAACTGCATTACCACCCGAGAGATTGACAGCGGCAGTCCATAGAGGATAATCCGGTGCCGGCACAAGGATCTCATCCCCGCTATCAAGCAGTCCCTGCATGGCCATAACAATTACTTCACTTACACCATTGCCGATAAATATATCTTCAATATCTACTCCCCTGATATTTTTCTGCTGACAATATTGCATAATCGCTTTTCTGGCAGAAAACAAACCCTTCGAATCACAATACCCCTGAGTAGAACTCAGGTTTATAATCATGTCATGAAGAATTTCATCGGGAGCCATTAATCCAAATGGAGCAGGATTACCTGTATTCAGTTTAAGTATCTGAAACCCCTCTTCTTCAAGCCGCTTTGCTTCGTCAAGAACCGGGCCGCGTATATCGTAAAGAACATTATCCAGTTTTGAAGATTTCCTGACAGTCATCCATACTCCTTGAAGTGGTTTTTTATTTCACCGTTCACTGTTTGATAAAAACTCTATTCCTGTCACACTAATGAAAATAATTCTCCAGCAAACAAACAGTACAACTTTTTGAGAACCCGGATTTATACAGTCTGTTTTTGTTTTCGGACAGCTATATTATTCTGCTTTTTAATAATTATAGATTCAAGGCTAAAGTGATGCCTGAAGAGCTTTTTTTTTCAATTCTGAAATCAGATTTAAGGCATCTAATGGAGTAAGGCCATCAATATCAAGATTTTGAAGCTGATGAAGTACTTCGGCGTGTATTGTATCCATAGCATTAAGCTGAACCCCGGAAAAAAGATCAATCTGTTTCTGAGGCTGAATCTGTTCATGATGACGAGCGAGTACTGGTTTATGATCAGGTGTAAGTTCCATATTCTCAAGATTTGCCATTATCTCTCTTGCACGTATAATCACCTTGCGTGGAACACCTGCAAGTCTTGCAACCTGAATTCCGTAAGAATGATCACAGCTTCCTGTATCGATTTTACGCATGAAAATAATCTGATCATTCCATTCTTTGACTTTAATATGAAGATTTTTTATACGGTAGTATAAAAGAGACATTTCGGCCAGCTCATGATAGTGAGTCGCGAACAGTGTTCTGCCCCTTTTTGCAGGAGTTTCATGAAGATATTCGGCAACTGCCCATGCAATGCTTATCCCGTCAAAGGTTGATGTTCCCCTTCCAACTTCATCAAGTAATATCAGACTGTTATCAGTTGCATTGTTCAGGATATTGGCGACCTCGATCATCTCTACCAGAAATGTACTTTGACCGCGTGCAAGACGGTCTGATGCGCCAACTCTGGTAAAAAATTTGTCAACAATTCCGATTTGTGCAAATGAAGCGGGAACGAATGATCCTATTTGTGCCATAATCGCTATCAGGGCATTCTGACGCAAATATGTTGACTTTCCAGCCATATTCGGACCAGTAATAAGTAATATCTGGGTTTCTTTCTTGATAATTTCGGTATCATTGGGGATAAACTGTTCTACTGAAGTCATACGTTCTACTACAGGATGTCTGCCATCTTTGATAACAAGATCTCCTGTATCTGTCACAATCGGCCGTACATACCTGTATTGGGCAGCAATACACCCCAAAGAGATAAAAATATCGATCATTGCTACTGCATCAGCAGCCTTTTGTATACGGGAACATTCAGATGCGATTTCTTTTCTCAAATTTACAAACAATTCGTATTCAATATTGGAAAGACGTTCCTGTGCTCCAAGCACCCTGGCTTCCATATCTTTTAATTCCGGCGTAATGAACCGTTCTCCATTAACCAGTGTTTGTTTGCGTATGTAGTTTTCGGGAACTGACCCCAAATTGGATTTCGATATTTCTATATAATATCCGAATACCTTGTTGAAACCAACTTTCAAAGATGAAATTCCGGTACGTACCCTTTCTGTTTCCTGAAGTCTGGCGATCCACTGCTTTCCATTAACAGATGCATCACGGATCTCATCCAGCTGGACCGAAACGCCCTGCTTTATTATTCCACCTTCACGAATAGATAACGGGGGATCATCAACAAGAGTTTTGCCGATTTTTTCAACAAGCGGATCAAAACCATCCAGTGTCAAGACAAGTTCTGAAACAAGTTTCAGTTTGACTTTAGAGAGTGTAGCTGTAATTTCAGGAAAAACTTCAAGAGAATTTTTAAGCGAAACAAGGTCCCTCGCATTAGCCCGTTCAAACGAGATTCGCCCTATTAACCGCTCTATATCTGCAACCCGTTTCAAGAGCAGCCCTATTTCGCTTCTGTTAAATACATCCTTTTTAAAATATTCAACGCAATCAAGGCGCTCAGTTATTGCTTCAATTTTGGTTAGCGGGTGAGTTATCCACCTTTTAAGAAGCCTCGCACCCATAGCTGTGCTGGTTTTATCGAGTACCGAAATCAATGTTCCTTCAGAATCTTCACTACGTAAAGATCGCAGCAGTTCAAGATTTCTTATGGTAGCAGGATCAAGCTCGGCTACATCAGAAAAACTTCGGGGTGTAATAGCGGTAATGTGCGCAAGATCATTTTTTTTCTGTTCTTTCAGATAAAGAAGCAA
>JAAYEB010000082.1 GCA_012728995.1 Fibrobacter sp.
CCTGTAATGGTTCGATTTTATTCATTAGACCATTTTTAAACAACATAGCTCTCACTTTTTAGATTCTTAAAATAACTGTTTCCAGATCTCAATAATATCAAATATCATTTTAATACAATTCTACCAAAAATACCTGGAATTATTTCTCAAGAATAATGATCAACACAGGCGGCTCATTTTCTCCAACATAAGGCAACTCTATCTCAACTGCAGGATACTCTTTATCATTGATTATGATTTTATTGTCCTTAATCTCTGAAGCAGAATGGATATCAGCCATGCCATAATAATCATTTCCCCGCTTAAGGATCACCCGTACTCCACCGCAGGGAGCAAGCCTATTTAGAAAATCTTCATTAATCTCTATACCACCGATAACCAGAAAAGGAATATCAGCAATCCTGAATTCCTTTGTCGCCTTCAACATTAGCTTTTCCGATCCCATTACAAATTCATCTATTATAACCGGATCGGAAGAGAGCTTTTCAATTATTTTGCTTAGTCGATTACCGGCATTTGCAGGGAAATGCCCTGATGACAGTATCTGATGTTCAGAATCTGCAATATCAAGAACAGAAAATCCCATAGGACCAAGGTATCTTGAAGCCAATTCAGTTATATCAGCTGAAGATCTATCTTTTTCAACTAAAAGGCGAAGTGAAAAATTGCGATTCAACAAAACAGCTTCAGAAAAAGCTGTCAACTGTTTTTCAATCTGTATCCTATACTCTTCTAAATGCTTTTCTAAACTCTGTTTGGCAAATTCCAACTGCTCTGCCTGAAACTGCTCTTTTTGAATACTGATGCTCCTGAACATTAACAAAAAAACAACTACTGCAGAAACTACAGCACAAACAATCGGAAACAAATATTTCATGCCATTTCCTATTCTATATACGTATAATGCGAAACTGAAAATAGTTTAGGTAGAGGATTATCAAAAGAGTTAACAATCAAATAATTCAACCAGGAATTTTAAGCTGACCACAATGAAGATAATTAATTTCACTCTCCTTCATCTCTACTGTCGGATCTCATTTAAATTCAGAAAAAGATATCATTCAAAAATTTTTCCTACCAGAAACTCTTCATTTCTATAAAAACGAAGCTTGAAACATAGTTATTAATAGTGTTTTCATTTTGAGTTATCTCTTTCTGAACATTCATTTTTTTGATATTAAACTTTAGAAATTTTTAACTACCAGGCTAATATCATATATTGATTTTTATCCAACACTACTTTAAAAAAAAACTGTTTAAAACACTTATTTTTTCTTTTGAATCATGTTGTTATTAATCTCTAAAAATGCAATCATCCGATTTTCTTTAAAATACAATTCATGAGAACCATAAATCCAACATTCCAACTCAACCCCCTGGTATTCTTTTTCAGTTCGCTCTAATGGTTCTCCCCAGCTCATCAAAACCTGCTCAGTTGTCATTTCAATCACAATACGATGATTATCTATAACTTCCCACATGTTTTGATCCCATGAATAAACCTCAGTGGGGTCTTTCTCCATTATCAATGCATTCCATGGATCAGAATTCCGGATCTGATCCTCAGTAGTATTTGTCCAACTAAACCTCACGGGAATAAACCCTTTATGACCTTTGGATGTTTCAATCATCAGCCAGATCGGATCAACCGGAAGAGGTGTATAACCCCATTTTATATCAAAAACTTTTAATGAATCTCGATGCCCGACTTTTAAACTTGAAAAACCGGATCCATCCTCCTTTATTGTTGATATAATACCTTTTTTTGAGAAGATCGTTTTACCAGACCACCGTCTACGTGCCTTTTGAAGATCAATCAAAAAACCAATCTCCTTTATTGCAGATTTATGTGTTTTTCCATAAATTTTTTTCTCGATACTATTGTGTTCAAAAGTAATTAACCATTCTCCTCCCAGCGACTCTACATCAGTTATCTTTAAAATCTGCCCAGATAAAATCTCATAGCGGATTCGTCCATTTTTGTGGTTTCTTACGGAATCACGCTTTTCACTACAAGAATCCAACTCTCTGCAAAAAAAAAACTCATAACCATGTTTTCTGAAAACTTCAGGTTTTTCCAAAACAAAAACATCCATACCAACCCACTGATCAATTGGAATTTTAACGGGAACAATACTATCTACCTGCTCGTCGGATATTGTTTTTGTTACCTGCAGAGTATCTGAAGTAATAGAAATCTCTGGCCCCGGATAATCTCTTATTGGAACAGTACATAAAACAGATATCATTAATGCACATAGGAACAGACATTTCACAAAAACCTCCAAACTGCACAACAAGCATAAAGAAATGCTCGCAATGAAAAACAAACCTTATTCAGACTTTTGATATTAAATATAATATCATTTTATATCTATTTACTTAAGTAGCGTTTAGAAATACCAGCTTTCCTGTATCCTGGTAATCTAACTTAATTAATACGGAATCATTGGCGCAAATTTTTCTTTATGCGATGGAATATCTCGACAACACCAGATGACCATAATTCGATCATGACTGAAAACTATCATCCAGGGCATTTGCTCAACGTTCATGTTTAGATTTTTTTTTGCGAAACAAAGATACAATAATGCTCAATACCCGAATACACTCATTAAGTTGATTCAAAGCAATCCATTCTGGCCAACTTTTTGCAATCAAATTCCATTAATTATAAACAAACATGTACCACTAACCGCTAGAGGAGTTTATTTATGAAAAAGAAAATGATTTTTCCTGTTCTGGTTCTTTTCCTTATGGTAATTTCAGCCCATTCACAAAGCAGATCCTTTGGAATTAAAGGAGGTGCTTCTATATCCAATTTCTGGGGTGATGGAATGAACAATCTCAATAACCAGATTGGTCTGGATGAAAAAAATCTTTTATGGGGTGTTATAAGTTTGTATTCCACCAAAGAGTTTCTTCCTGATCTGATTTCTCTTCAATCAGAACTGGTTTACTCTCGTAGCGGAAAACGTTGGTCTGGCACAATTGGAGGCGATGATGTTGATTTTAGAATCAATACCGACAATATATCAATGCCGTGGCTCATGAAACTGAATCTGCCGGTAATCATGAGACCAAGTATTTATTTTGGCCCTCAGGTTTCGTGGATGTTCAGAGCGCGCGTTGAAGACTTATCCAGTAGCATTGCCTCACAACCATTTTTCACTAGTATAGACAGAACTGCTGGCAATACGCTGTTTGAACGTTATGTAAATGTGATCGATATTGGTTTTACCACAGGCCTGGATTTTACTATACCACTTGGCCCCGGTTCAGCCGTTATAGACTTCAGATACAACCAGGGATTTATCAATGTATTTAATTTTGAAGAAGGTGATGATATTCACAACTATTCATTTCACATAATGGCAGGTTATCAACTTGATTTTGGTTCAGGTTTTTAAAATGCATGAATAGTCGTGAAATTGTTGCTCGAACTCTGGATTTTTCAATTCCCGAAAGAATCGCTCATTCATTCTACCCATCAGACCTTTCCTGGGGAGGTGTACACTCGAAATCTCCCCGGAATTTCTGGCAAAAGAAAGACAGTGCCAAGTGGACACGTATTGACGAATGGGGAAATGTCTGGGAAAA
>JAAYEB010000083.1 GCA_012728995.1 Fibrobacter sp.
AAAAATATACCATTGTCAAGAATTGGCGCTCGTTTTAAGATATTTATCTTTTAATATTTTAATTGGTTCATTCGGAACTATACAAACAGTACTTTTAACAAAAAGTATAAATTTCAAGCAACAAACTAAGGTTAGCGTTTTAACTACATTAGTTTCTGGTCTTTTTGGAGTAATATTGGCCTACTTAGGGTTTGGAGTTTGGTCACTCGTTGGTCAAGCCTTATTAAGATCCATATCATATACAACATTGATGTGGTTAACTTATGAATGGCGGCCTATTTTAAAATTTAGTATTTCATCTCTGAGTAGTATGTTTAAATTTGGATCAATGATACTCTTAAACTCACTATTTAAACTTATATTCCAAAATATATATACAATATTGATTGGTATCTATTATTCACCTGCAATGTTGGGTATCTATACACGAGCAAAACAAACTCAGCAATTACCTGTTGATACAATATGGGCGATTCTTGGGCGAGTAATATTTCCTGTTATTTCAAAAATAAAAAATGATAATGAACGAATCGTTTCTGCTATTAAAGATATATCAAATAATATCGCATTTTTTGTATTCCCTTTTTTAATAATCGGAATGATGGTTTCAGATGAACTGTTCATTATTGTCTTTGGCAGTGCTTGGAAACCGAGTATTATATACTTTAAGATATTATGCATAGGCAGTATTTTTTATCCATTAGAGTATCTCAAAAATAATGTTTTAATGGCAAAAGGTAAAACTGATGTTGCCTTCAAGATTAATTTAATTAGAAATATGTTAATATTAATAACCATACTAATAATAAATAAATATGGTATTAAAATGATGCTTATCTTTAATGCACTAATATCATATTTGTTTTTTATTGTGAGCAGTTTATTTATTAAAAAGTATATTGGGTATACCTTATACAAGCAAATTAAAGATGTACTACCATTTGTTTTATGCACCCTATTAGCCGCATTAAATATTTTCTTAATACAAAAATTTACTCAAATAAATAGCATATTCTTTTTGTTTATAGTTAAATTAGCAATAGGATTAGTATCATATTTAATGGCTTGCTACTTTTTAAAGATAAAAACATTGTTTGATAACTTATCATTATTGTTTAATTTGTTCAAACGACAAAGGTTAACTATTTAACATAATTAAGTGGGGAATAAATTTATGGAAAATGGGGTAGATATTTTAATGATAACCCATAAGAGGCCACAGTACACAAAAATAACATTAGAAAAATTGTTAAATTCTTGTGATGAAAAAAGTAGGGTATGGATATGGCAAAATGGTAATTATAAAGAAACGCTAGATGTAGTTGATTCATTCAAAGGACATAAAAATTTCTATAGATTCCATCATAGCTCCAAAAATGAGAAACTTAATACACCAACTAACTGGTTGTGGAGTAATGCTAAAGGTGATTTTTTAGGAAAAGTAGATGATGATTGTATAGTTCCGCGGGATTGGATAAAGACCTTGTTGAATGCACACTTGGATAATCCTTATTTTGGAGTTATTGGATGTTGGCATTTTCTAAAAGAAGATTATAGGGAAGAAATTGCTGCTTGGAAAATAAAACAATTTTCAAATGGCCATAGATTAATGGTTAATTGTTGGTTAGGGGGAAGTGGATATATAATGAAAAAAAAATGCATCGATTTATTAGGACCAATAAAAAAAAATAAATCATTTACAAGTTATTGTATAGATATAAGTTTGAAAGGATTTATAAATGGATGGTATTATCCTTTTATATATCAGAAACATTTAGATGACCCTAGAGTAGAAGAATCTTTATTAAAAACAGATGAAGATATTAGGAAATGGGCTCCATTATCAGTAATAAATAATGGAGTTACGACTTTACAAGATTGGAAAAACCATCTAATTTACCGTGCACATAAATTACAGGAGGAGCCAATTGATCCAATCAGGTACTTAAAATTTAGTAAATATTTATCAATGATATATAGAATTTATTATTATAAAAAATTAAGAATATGGAATAATTTATAGAAAGATTACGAAATAACTAATTAATTGTTCGAAAAAATAATGAAAGAATTCTACTGTGTTAGACTAAAAAGCATAAAACTAATTTACCATATGCGAAAGAAAATGTAGTATAAAAGAACCTTTGATGTCACGCAATTGCTTTGTAAACAAATGATCAACTTCGTTGACCGTTAATAGTTATTTGTGAAAGACTTTTCAGATCTTTATTATGTGTATCGCAAAGACCGACAAGGTATTGCAACAGCATTATATATCGAGTTAATGCAGAAACCTGAACGCAAGAATATAGAACAAATGTCAAAATCTGTTCCAGATAGCGACCACCAAACACTACAACAATTCATAACCTATTCTACTTGGGATGCACAAGCTGTAATGGATCGTGTTGCAGAGAATGTTAATGAGCTATTGGGAGATAGTGAACATACCAGTTTGATCATTGATGAAAGTGAGTTTTGAAAAATGTAAAAAGTCTGCTGGAGCAGCTCGGTAATGGAACTGCAATAGAGAGAAAGTTGATAACTGCCAAAAAGGTGTTTTCGCAGCTTTGTGTAACGGTAACAAAGCTGCTTAAATACACTTAAGGCTGTGCTTGACCGAAAAAATGGCAACCGATAAACCTCGTTGCGAGGAAGCAAAGATTCCCCATGAAGAACGTCAGTTAAGGATTAAAGATGCCATAGCATTATAATTTTTAGATTGCGCAGATGCACAGGGAATAAAATATGCTTTTGTTTGTGTGGATGCCGGATATGGAAAAGGCTTTCTTTTTTGCGAAGAACTCAATAATAGTGGGAAGAATTCATGGCTGATAAACAAATCGATTTGATTATTAATATTAATAAGCCTAAATTGTATGTACAGAAAAAATATTCTGGACGTGGTAGAAAACATTCACGATTAGTAACAGATCAAAATGCAATAAGAGTAGATGGGCTAATAGCAAAAGCTAAAGATGCTGACTAGACCTTACAAACTGTAAGAAAAGGAACTAAAAGGGCTATTGATTATAGATTATTATAAATCTAAAAGGTAATAAAATTACTACAGAAATAAAGACATCTATTAGGAGGTATTATGAAAAAAATGTTTAAAAACTTGATATTTTTTATACAATTAAAGATTGTTAAAATATTTCTGGAGCCAACCTATTACAATGAAATTATCTTTTTCCAAAATATAAGGAAAAAGAAATACGATGACAAAAAATTCAAAGAATCAATGCTCAGGTCTATTTTTCATCAATTTGATAAAAAACTCTTAGATTCAAAAATCGCACCTGAATTAATTAATATTTACGAGAAAAAGTTAATTACGTATCTTAGTGATAAAGATATTGATACAGTTTTCTTGAATTGGGCAAAAGATTTAGTTACCTATGCTCAGTCAGAGCATGTAAATAATAAACTAGATGTACGAATTAAAAAAGATTCACTATCACCAGAAGCATTGTATGAATTAATCAGAGATAGACGTTCTATTAGATCGTTTAATGAAAAAAAGATATCATTTACTTTGATAAAAAAAATACTTGAATCAGGATTGATGGCGCCAACTGGTTGCAATAGGCAAAATATAAACTACTTACTATTGAATAATTTTGAAGATAAAAAATATTGCCAAAAATTGGCTGGAGAGCCGGGTAAATTCGTCACTCAAGCTCCGATTGCTGTAGTGATTCTTGTTGATTGCAGAACATACACATGTTTAGGACATAGACACCAAGCATATCTCGAAACTGGTGCTGCTGTTCAAAATATGCTTCTTTTTGCTTCAAGCTACAATATTGGATCTATTTGGCTGAATTGGGCAACAACTAAACATGAAAAACTGCAATCATTCTATTCGCGATTTAAAATAAAAGAGTATAACTTGCCAACTGCTATGATTGTATTTGGTTACATTAAAGAGTTTCCGCCAATTATTCCTGTACGGAAAAATATTGAGACTTGTCTCTACAGAGGGCAACCAGAATAACTAAAAAATCAATAAGTAAAATGATACATAATCAAAAATAACGAATTGGTTTTTTGTACAAGGTTCTATTTTCTGGTATTGTTATGGCTCTAAATAACAATGCCAAAGTCATTACGAGAAAATGGTATAAATATCGTTAATGTGAAACATTGAAATAACCCTATATTATAACTTGAGAACTTCCCTAACCGGAATTTTTTTGCTGAATTAACTAACGAGGCTAAATAATTAAATTGAGAAAACATGAAAAAGAAAAGAGATTATAATGCGTAAAAGAATCGAGTCGTTAGATTGGTTAAGAGGGTTAATGGCAATAACAATAATGATCTATCATCTTAAATATTGGCTTGTAAAGCCAATAGGTTCTGAAGGCTTTCTTGGCAAATTAGGAATATATGGCGTTTCAATATTTTTTGTTTTATCAGGATTAAGTATGGCGATTGTTTATTCTAAATATATAAAGGATCTTAAAAGTTCAATATATTTTATTGTCCGTAGAATTTTTAGAATATGGCCATTGTTATGGGTTTGTATAGGGATAGTAGTTCTATTGAATTTTATTAATGGTAATAAGACTTCTGTTTTTGTTGTTCTTGCGAATCTTACAACTATATTTGGTTTTATCAGACCTGATGCCTACATTAACACTGGGGCTTGGTCGATTGGTAATGAAATGGTTTTTTATGTCTTAACGCCAATGATTATAATGGCTTATGAAAGGAAACATTTCTTAGGAAATATTATTTTGATATTGTCATTTCTAATGTTACTTACATTTAGTTTCTTTATTCTAGATTCTGAAGTAGCATTGGCAAGGCAATGGTCTATTTATATAAACCCTCTGAACAATCTATTTCTGTACGTAGCCGGTATTTCATTATTCTATAATTTGGAAAAAATTAGTATAAAACCGATTATTTCAATAATATTGGCAATCATATCTTTTTTAATATTTACATTTTATCCAATTGCAGGAGATCATATAAACATTGTAACGGGTTATACTCGTATAGTGCTTGTTTTTACATCAATACTACTTGTATTCTCTTTTTATAAATTTGCATTTGAAGAAAAAATACCAAAAATGATTTCCTTACCGATGGAGTATTTCGGAATCGCAACTTATGGCGTTTATCTCCTTCATCCATTAGTTAAAAAATCAATCGAGCAAATTTTGGGGAAATTAGGAGTTAATGACCATACGATTCTCCTATTTTTAATGACTGTCATTACAACCATTATGGTTGCGTTGTTAAGCTATAATCTATTTGAGCTTAAAATGATTAGAATTGGAAAGGTATTAACAAGTACCAATACAAAAAAGAGTCTTTTGCCATTATTCCAAAGAAACCGCTAAAACCTGTAATTGCTTAGGATGGAATAAGAGAATAATCGTCGGAGATTATTAAAAAGATAAGAAATTATAGGTATGAATGACTGTAATGATTAGATTAAATGTTAGAAATTCTTCAAATCTGGGAATGAAGAAAAAAACTAATGTGAATAGAATGTAATACTGAAAAAGCAGGACCCCTCAAAAAATTGCCCATTCCAAGTAAGTTGGCGATCATAGCAGATAAAATAGCAATACAACCCGAAGGTGAATACCTAATATAATTTCCAAAATAAATACCATCCCCCATCAGAATTAGATTCAGCTTCAGTAGATTTTGCCAGCTCAGAAGTATCCCCTCCTATTGCAATATTACGAACAGCAATTTCAAAGAGGTTTTCACTGGCTGGTAGCTGGTCTCTTTTAATTTTAATCATGTTTCCAAATTTAACATCTAACGTGTCTAATACTTCCCATGAACTATTCTTATTTATAATCTTGTACGAAACAACATACTTATCAATGTCTGATTCACACTCATCAGGAACATTCCACTGAAACATGATAGAATCTGATTCAAAAACTCTCATAATCGGTGAATTCTCCGCAAATAAATATGGAGAGCGTGTGGTCTCTGTTTGAGAACATCGAATCAACGATGATAGTAATACTGCTGGGATCAGGATCATGAATAACCGGTTATATTGCAGCATCACCATCTCCATAGGTTAAAATCAGAGACTTCATATTTACGAAATGTTTTACAGCAATTTTTGTGCACCTGAACCTACTATTCGAAAAAAGGTTGTTTTGGGTCAGATCAGAATTTTTTCTGCAATTACTGCAGAAACATTCATAAATAAAAACCAATTAGTTAAATAATAGTGTATTGCTGTTCTATAATCAATAAATAATACCAATAAAAGGAAAAATTGAATCAAGATTCAAATTAAATGAATCCTTGTAAGATGTACCGACTTTGCATATATACCTGATTACCTTTTAAATAACTACACACAAACAGGAGCTATATCATGGCAGAAACTATTGCGATTGAGAAAGAACTTGATTCAGCATTAAAAATGCCTGAACAGGTAAATGTTAGCATCAATACCCGTCGAAACATCCAATGGAAAATCTTCAATGCAATACGTTACGTTCTTCCGTATCCAAGAAAAATCGTTAATTATTTAGGGATAAAAAGCGCACTTCTTGCGCACAATCCAAAACATAAATTCTTCCCGTTTAAACTGGGAGTTGAAGCATCCAGCCGATGCAATCTAAAATGTCCATTGTGCCCGCGGACGGCAAATACCGCCAGACCAACCGGTGACATGGATTATGAACCGTATACAAAACTTATTGATACTATGGCACCATACCTTTTTCAGGTTCGTTTTCACAATCTTGGAGAACCTACCCTTAATCCTCGTTTACCCGATATGATCACGTATGCACATAGGAAGGGGATGTATACTAATTTTCATACAAACGGCCATTATCTTACTGAAAAACTGGCAAGCGATTTGATCGATTCGGGTCTTGATGAGGTAAATATAGCACTCGATGGATTATCTGAAGATGTGTATAGAAAATATAGAGTTAATGGGTCGGCTGAACGAGTTAAAAAAGGGATATCGGACTTTTGCAGGATTAAAAAAGAAAAAAAATCCAGATCTCCACGGATAAACATTCAGTTTCTGGTAATGTCTCACAATGAACATGAAATACCTGAACTACATGATTTTGCTGCAGCAGCTGGAGTTGATTGGGTTTTTCTCAAACCCGTGAATATTATGATTGGCGTTGATACGGGTAATAAAGAATATCTCCCCTCAAATTCTAAATATTCTCGATATAATACAGAAAACGAAACTATTGAACTTTCAAAGAAGTACAAATGCACAATAACCTTTTCTGAAGTCATTGTTAACTGGGACGGTTCGATCAGCTTGTGTGCGTGTGATGACCCGGAATCCGGAATTATTAAAGGTAATGTATTTAAGGATGGTATTAAAAAGGTCCTCTCTGAAGAAGAGTTTGTTAAAGCTCGGGCAAAAAGTTTAAAAATGGGGTACGATATGTGCAGATACTGTATCGATGCCAAATGTTCAGTATGAAATAGTAATAACGCATATTCATCACAGAATTGTTATGTATGATGAACGGAGTAAGTATATAATCTATTTGTTTATATTTTAATATTGGATATGTATGATATAAGAGACATCTATTTAATCTAAAGGAGGTCTCACATGCGATTAAATCTACTAATTATTTTATTTTTCTTTGCAACTGCATATAGTGCAATACCTGACTCAACTGACCTTCCGCTAATTTCTAATATAACCAAAGATGGAATAACATGGGAATTTAAACAACCTGTACGGGCAGGCCAATTTGTAAATGGTGATTACTATATTGTGGGTAACGCGACTATAACAAAAATCACACCTGCTCCGGAAAATGGTCGTAACGGATCTGTGCTTAATCCTTCACTTGATGCTGGAATCAGTGGTTTTGATGATCGCGTGGAAAGTAACCGGTTCAGGGAAGAGTTACGTGTCTATCCGCCAATAGACATAAAACCTGGAGATGAATTGATTTCTTCAATAAGTATCGATTCTATTGGAAGTATTACATGCTGGTTGCGCAGCTCAGATATCCCTCCAAGTCCAGTGAAAAGTGTTTCAATTCTGACTTGTTTAAAAAATACTGTTGCAGAGGATGCATTCAGGCCTTCTTATGGTGATACTACCCGAAAGATCTATTACGCCAGCAATCTCCGTAGAAACCTGCTTCCGCGACTAAACAAAGTGGGTGCAGAGCCGGATATTGCAGATTATGCGGAACATTTTCGTCGCCCCTGGCTAGACGTATGCTACTTTTTCTTTGATGCTGCAGTGGAATATCAGCCCGCTTATGGGCGAGAACTTGGGCGAGCAATTGGTATGGCAGCATTGCTTCTATCACTCGATTATTCACCAGAGGAGAAAGAACCATTACTGATCGGGTTTGTTCAATATGGGATAGATCTCTGGGGAATGGCTCGTAACGGCTACAGAGGCTGGCCTGCAATTGGAGGGTATGGCCAGGGAAGAAAACTGCCGATAATTATAGCAGGCCTATTACTCGGTGACAATGAAATGGTTTCCCCGACAAAAACCTATCCTGATCTGCAGTTTGGAGAAGATATGCAAACCATATATGGTACTTCATGGACTGGTGCAAATGTGGTCTATGCAGGACATCAGGGTGTATTTAAGGGGCAGGTAGTTAGTACGAAAGAGGGGTGGGGCCCCTATGAACAACTTCCCCCTTCCGAATGGGTTAATAATACGGGAGAATCATACAGACGCTGCTGTACCAGTATTTCATGGATTGGTGAGGCACTTGCGGCACGTATTTTTGGTGTAATGGATGATTGGGATCACCCTGCATTTTTTGACTATTGTGATAGATGGATGACTGAAAATGATTCTGCTTTTGTAAGGATAATCTACGAAACGAAGGGGTGGGATTACAATAAAGACTGGGCTCGTCAGGGGCAATGCTGGGATAAATTTGTAGAGGATATGTGGGTTACATACAGAAATAATGCAGTGCCAGTGCAAAATCTGATAAAAAAATCTGATATTGATCGGAAAAAACCAGGGATAAAAAGAATTTTTACTGGATTAGGAAGTGAGACGGTATCGTTGCCTGCAAAATATATGAATAAAGATAATTCAGGAATGGTACGCATATATAATGTAGCTGGAAAAAATATAACTACAGTTCCGGTAGCTAAGTTTCAGAAAATTCTGTCAGGCAAATCGCTTCCAGCTGGATTACTGTTTCTCGATTACAGGTGATCCAGAAAATGATAATTTTAGTACATTTGGTTGTGTAATCAAATGAAATATTTATCTGAAAAATAAACATATTAAAAACTATATTACTGCCCAATTAAATAGCATCTCTTTTGATGTGCTGTTTTATCAGTTACAATCGATTTTCCCAACATAACATTTTCGTGAAACCATATTTTTATGATAATATGGTTTTTAATCCTGGACAGTTATTGTCCAAGGGGAACAGAAACTTTAACAGTACATTTTCATTGAAAAAATTGGAGGTGTATTTTTCAAGGATACCTGTGAAATCAAATAATCTTATTCAGGTTAACCCGTTGATTTATTCGCAATGGGATCAAGCTGTTTTGAACGGGCCAAACAACCAATTTTTTCACCTATCCTGCTGGATGAAAACATTAATAGATACATATAATTTTAAACCGCTCTATTTCATGGTACAATCGGATCATGCGTGTACGATCCCTATACTGGTTGTTAAAACACTCTTAGGAAAGAAAAAAGCAGTTGCGCTTCCCTTCTCAGATGAGTGCGATATCTATTGCACGAGCATGAGTCATGATGAACTGGTGTCAAAACTTCTTTCTGTGGCTCGCAATGAGAAACAGGATAGACTTGAATTCAGAGGAACAACCGAGTTTCAACCATCAGGTGAACCATCACATACGTATTGGGGACACCGTCTGGTTTTAACAAAAGAAGAAATTCTCTGGAAAAATCTGTCCTCCTCTAAAAGGCGCAATATCCGGAAAGCACAGCGTGAGAATATGATCATTGCTTTCCATAATGAACAGAACACAATTCGGGAATTTTACCAACTGCATTGCCTTACCAGAAAGCGCCATGGACTTCCGCCGCAGCCAGTTTCGTTTTTTAACGCGATATACAAAAATATTATTTCGAAAAAATTTGGCGAAGTTGCTCTTGCGTATTCTGGAAAAACACCAGTTGCCGGCGCCGTTTTTTTTATCTCTGGATCAGACGTTATTTTCAAATTCGGCGCTTCAGATAAAAGTTTCCAGAATATGAGAGCCAATGATCTGCTTATGTGGGAAGCTATCAGAAGGTATGCAGGAAAAGGATTATCTTCGTTTTCTTTTGGTAAAACTGAAAAGTCCAATGAGGGGCTGTGCCATTATAAGGATGGTTTTGGGATTGAAAGAGTACAATTGTATGATCATTGTTATAACGTCAAAACTGGTAAAAAGGAAAAGAAATCGTCGTATGATAATTATCTCATTTTAAATATGATTCTAAAGAAAATGCCAATTCAGCTATTGAGAATTTGTGGTGAACTAATATATCGATACTTTGCATAAACCTTTTACAAGTGATTCATAAAGCGTAGAAACTGAATAAGGAGTGTCCGGCGTATGAGAATCGTCTTCAGTAAAAAAAACATACTAATAGGCGGTCTGTGTATTGTTGCCAGTGGTATAATGATTGACCTTATTGTTTTTCCCTTGATATTTCGATTTTTAAGATCAGTTCCTAAAATCGAGCATGCAGAGATTCTTGTGGTGCAAGGCTGGGTTTTTGATACCATGGTGGACCAGACGGTGGCGGAAATAAACAGAGGTAATTACCGGGCGATCGTAGTTTCAGGAAATGGTTCTATGACAGAAAGAACTAAAAAGAGACTGCTTGCCAGAGGCGTGGATTCTTCGATGGTTTTTACTGCTCCGTACAGTAAAAAAACGAAAAGGGACCACACATTCAATGAAGCTTTATATGTAAAAAAGCTGCTTGAAACTCAATTTCCTGACCTGTTCTCAATAAATATTGCAACAGGATATCCCCACAGCAAAAAGTCAGTAACCATATTCAGAAGAGTACTGGGGAAAAAGTACACGGTCGGAATTGTTGCCTGCAAGCCAAATCATTACGATTCTGACCATATATGGAAATCCCCCCATGGAATGTATAATACCTTCAGATTTTTTATTGGATATCTCTATGCCCTGGTTTGGCCGCTCGAGTGGATAAAGGGGTAACCTTTTGCTACGGCAAGTCCGGGTACAAGTTTGTTCCGTAGCCTGAAGGGCTTCCGTTAAAATCCTGAGCACGTGGGTTTCCTACCCCGTGCGGTAAGGGAAAATCGAAGAAATAAGATAATATCGAATTTCGAATAACGAATCTTCAATATCGAAGTTAGTGTGAAACCGTACCCTCTGTTGTCTGGCCAGGTTTCTGGCCGCGTTCTGAATACTCTTTAAAAATCCGAAACGCCTTACCAACTGGTTCACTCGGAACTCGGTAATAACCGTCTGCAGTAAAAAGCAGCGGCTCAATACGTTCGATATCGATGCCCTTTTCAGTCAGGAACTCGGAAGAAACAAATGATTCAACGACCTCTCCGATAAACAGGTCTTTGTCCTTTACTTCAATATGGTGAATAACTTTGCAGACATAGTTGAGGGGGCACTCTTTCAGGCAGGGCGCACTTTTCTCACGACCAAAAAAGACAGTCATTACTTTCGATTTATCGGTAGTATGTCCGGATACGACTCCAAGATAATCTGTTCTTGCCATAATATTCCGTGAAGGGATATTGACGCTAAAATAACTGTTCCTGCGGATACCGATATTGGTATAATGCTTTTTGAACGAAGACACGTAGATGACCGGATTGGGGCGAGTTGGGTCTATAAGACCAAAATTTCCCAGCGTGTTGAAATTGGGGCGATCATCAACTAGTGCACCGCAGATTACAACAGGAAGTGGAAATACTTGTGACTTAACCGTAAGAGGTATTGCGGTTTTCCCTGAAGGAAGATTTGGTTTCGCTGACAGGTTCGAAGCAACCTCCTTGCAGGCAATTTTTACTGCGGTACGGATCAGGCGTGATTTGTTTGATGAATTGAAAAATTTTTTTAAAAGATTCAAGACTTTCCCCTCATTTTGAAAATACAGTTTTTAATAGTGTATATCCCCAAAATTTGAAATTATTTGCTATGAATATACTACAAATCAGTATTTTGTTTGAAATAAAATAAGAGTTACATTTGATTCAATAAACTTTGAATAAATTTATCCATTATTAAATAATGTAATTAGACTTGGTTCAATTAAACAAAAAGGATGGCAGGACAATATGAGTATCTGTAAAGCATCGCTACAACAGGAACAACACTGGGTCCTTTCGCAGATAAATCCGACCAGTTCTGCAGCTCATCTCTGTACCGTGTTCAGGCTGACAGGGGAATTAAACATTAACAATCTGCAGGACTCTATTCTATATCTGATAGATAAGAATGTAATATTGCGCACAGTGTTGCGATCAACAGAGAACGGGCTGGAACAGGTTGCATTGGAGCAATCAAATCCAGTATTTAAAATGGATGATTTTGTTTGTCGTGCCGCGACTGAGACTCAAGGAGATAATCTGGTACAGCAGATTGTCAGCGAGCCGTTTGATACTGAAACAGGGCCTCTTTTCAGAGCCCGATTGATATGTCTACAGGAAAACAAATATACACTTGTATTTGTCTGGCACCACAGCATTTGTGATCTCAAAACAAAAGAGCTTTTTTGCGAAGAACTGGGATATGTATACAATGCAATGATTGATGGTAAACAGATTGATAAGTATGGCCAAACATCAGTGTATGGGGAATATGCTACCAGTCAGGCTGACTGGATGCTTAGTGAGGATTATTATTCTCATCAGGAATTCTGGAAAAAACATCTGGAAAATTCCACTGAAGCACTGGATTTGCCAACTGATTTTCAGGTTCCCGCAAATCGTTCTTTTAAAGGGACAGAATATCCCTTCGGTATTTCATCTGAACTTTGGTCGCTTGTGCAGCAATATGCGACAAAAAAGGAGAAAACTGTTTTTCAGGTATTGCTGGGGGTGTATATTTGTCTCCTGCATCGATATTGTCGCCAGAATGATATAGTAGTCGGGGTTCCCTATACCAACAGAATCCGGAAGGAATGGAAAAGATGCTGGGGTTGTTTTGTTAATGTGCTGCCATTACGGTTTAACTTAGATGAAGAGCAGTCTTTTTCCACGATTGTAGATCTGATTGCAGAGATAATGAACTCCGTTCGGGAGCATCAGGAAGTACCGTATCTGGACATCGTGAAGAATCTTCAGAAAAATACTTCATCATCAGTACCATCTCTTTTTCGTGTAGGGTTTACCTTCGATCGGCCGGTTCAGTTGACCCTGAAAGATGTTGAAGTAACGTTTTTCCAACAACATTTTGGCGGATCGCAATTGGATCTGATGATGTATTTCAGTGAGATAGCTGGCTCTCTTGTGGGGAGGATCGAATATAACAGTGATCTGTTTGAAGCTGAAACGATTCAAAGGATGTCGGAGCATTTTATACAGTTAGTGACAAAAATGGTTACTACACCCGAGGAAAAGATTCGAGATATTTCCTTTCTGACAGAAAAAGAGATCAATCTTTTTAATCTGGTGAATAAAACCAAAGTTGAATATCCAGGTAATGTCTGTATACATCAGCTTTTTGAAGCACAGGTTGCAAGACGTCCTGAAAAAACGGCTGTCATTTTTAAACAGGGAAAATTGACCTACAAAGAACTGAATGACAGGGCCAACCAGATTGCGGCCAGATTGCTGGAAACAGGAGCAAAAGCAGACGACTATATCGGCCTTTTTATCGAACGTACTCCGGAAATGATTATCAGTATATTGGGAATTCTTAAAGCCGGCTGCACGTATGTCCCACTGGAACCAGACCATCCAGTCGACAGAATCATTACAATCGCTGAGGACGCTTCAATTTCGATACTGGTAACACATTCGTTGCTAAAAAATAAAATTCCTGAATTGCATATCCCGGTGCTGTTTGCTGATCAATGTTCTGGAGTTTTTTCATCGAATATAATTGAAAAGCCGAATTCGGACCCGGAGCGCATTATCTATGCAATCTTTACCTCTGGATCTACAGGAAAACCCAAAGGAGTAACAATCACCCATCAGTCTGTTGTTAATGTACTGACTGCGATGATACAAAAGCAGGAAATCCGGGATTGCGATACATTGCTTGCCGTCGTTCCTTTTACATTCGATATGTCGGTTCCCGATCTTTTTTTGCCATTACTCATAGGAGGGGCCACTGTATTTGCTGATAAATCTGATACTTTGGATGGTGTCAGACTCGCTGAACTGATAAAAGAACACAAGGTTTCAGCAATGGAGGCAACACCGACAACGATGCGGCTGCTTCTGGCTTGCGGATGGGAAGGGGACCCGTCATTGAAAGTACTGTGTGGCGGGGAGCCGGTAACCCGTGATCTGCTGGATGATTTGGTCACAAAAGTTGGTACTTTCTGGAATATGTATGGTCCAACAGAAACAACAATCTATTCATGCTGTCATCGGATTACATCGCCATCGCAGGCAAACAGAATCGGAAAACCAGTCAACAATACCGATGTCCGAGTAGTAGATAAGTACATGAATCAGGTTCCGGTTGGAATACCTGGTGAGTTACTGATTGGTGGAGCTGGAGTTTCAAAAGGGTATCTTAAAAGACCCGACTTGAATCAGGAACGCTTTTTAGATCTTAATTTTTCAAATTCTGTTGCTTCAATGAAATATTATCGAACCGGTGACATTGTCAGATGGCATTCTGATGGGACGCTTGAGTATTTGCACCGTATCGATAATCAGGTTAAGATAAGAGGCTTCAGAATAGAACTTGGTGAGATTGAAAATGTGATCGCATCCTGTTCTAGTGTTAAACAATGTATTGCTGTAGTGAGAGATGACATAAGTATAGAAAAACATATCGTGGCATACCTAATACTCGATAATGGAATGGGTGAACGAATTACAATTGAAACGATTAAAAAACATACGGCTGAACTGCTGCCAGCATATATGCTTCCATCATTTTACGTGGTATGTGAAACGTTTCCGCTGACGGTCAGTGGTAAAATCGATAAAAATAATCTTCCAAAACCACTTCCTGTTATAGATAACGATGATGAGCAGATACCATTCTGGGAATCTGAAACAGAACAGAGCATTGCTGCTATCTGGCAAAATCTTCTAAACTGTAAAAATGTTCTGCCTGATGTCAGGTTCTTCGATGCAGGTGGAACTTCGCTTCTTGCAGCACGACTCGCAATAGAACTCCAGAACGTTTCGAATCAAAAGGTGCCAGTAGCAAAAATATTCCAGTTTCCGACGATTCGTGAACAGGCTCGACTCCTTTCAGATTCCACCAAACCAGATATGCATAGCACCAGTAATGGAAGCGACGCTATAAAAAAGGAAGACTTCACAGGAAGATCAGAGGATGTGGCGGTAATTGGTATGTCCTGCCGATTCCCCGGAGCACGCACAATCGCTGAATTCTGGAATACTCTGGTTGAGGGTAAGGAACAGATCTCCTTTTTTGAACCGGCACAAATTCTACCAGATATCGACCTGCATGCGAGAAATAAGGAAAACTATGTTTGTGCAAAAGGCATAGTATCCGAATCAGATTATTTTGATAATCACTTTTTTGGCCTTCCTGCTCAAATTGCTGAGGTGACTGATCCACAATTACGTCTTTTTCTCGAGCAAGCATATAGCGCACTTGAAGATGCTGGTTATCAGTTTGATAATAATGACAAGAGTATTGGCGTATATGCCGGAGTAGGCAGAAGTCTGTATTTGCGGCATAATTTATTGACAAGGCCTGATGTTTTAGAAAACAGTGGGGAATTGCAGATAGAGTTGGGTAATGAGAAAGATTATGTTGCAACTCGCTTCTCACATTTTATGAATTTTAAAGGTCCCAGCTGCTGTGTCAGTACTGCATGTTCAACGTCTCTTGTAGCCATCATTATGGCATACCAGGCAATTCTTCGCGGTGATTGTACTATGGCGATCGCCGGTGGCAGTAACATAACGTTTCCGATCCATCGCGGTCATCTTTATCAGGAAGGGGCGATTTTTTCAAAAGATGGTCACTGCCGACCATTTGATCGCCTCGCAAGCGGGACGACATTCAGTGACGGAGTCGGAATTGTTGTATTGAAGAAACTTTCAAAAGCAATCGAAGATCGAAATACAATCTATGCTGTACTGAAAGGTGGAGCGATCAATAATGATGGTGCACGTAAAGTCAGCTATTCTGCTCCGGGTGTAGACGGTCAGGTGGCTGTAATCACCGAAGCAATGAAGTCTGCTGGAGTTACTGCGGACCAAATCAATTACGTTGAAACACACGGAACTGCCACTCCACTGGGTGATCCAATCGAAATAGATGCTCTTACGCAGGCGTTCCGCCAAACAACGGATAGGAAGCAGTTTTGTGCTATCGGTTCAGTGAAAAGCAACATTGGTCATACTGCAATCGCAGCAGGTGTTGCCGGATTTATAAAAACGGTACTCATGCTTTATAATAAAACTATTGTCCCCTCCATCAATTATACAGAACCTAATCCGGCAATTGATTTTCCTGAGAGTCCTTTTCATGTCGCAACAAAATGCAAGCCATGGCAGTCTGAAAGTACTCTACGGTATGCCGGAGTCAGTTCTTTTGGTTTTGGTGGCACCAATGCACATGTGATACTATCGGAACCACCAGAAACAGTTGGAAGTGGGCCATCCCGGCGCCAGCAACTGTTGCTCTTATCAGCAAAAAGCAAGGCTGCAGTATCCAGTATTGCAGAAGAGTACCGGTCATTTTTAACGAGTAATCAGAACATGAATCTTGCAGACTGCGCGTTTACTCTGCAGAAAGGACGCCAGCGGTTTGAGCATCGGTGGAGCACAACCTGTGCAACCATCGATGAAGCGGTACTTTCACTAAGAGATATTTCTTCATCGGATATCGTTTCCGGGATTCCGGGCACGAAGCGCACCCTTGTTTTTATGTATCCGGGACAGGGAAATCAGTATGTCAACATGGGCAGGATCCTCTATTCTGAGGAGCGGGTATACCGGGAGGCATTTGACCACTGTGTCGAGGCTCTCAGGAAAGGGGGAGCTGAAGATATCAGAAAGGCTATTTTTGTCGATGATACCGGTGCAGCGAATGAACGGTTAAAAGATACCTTATTGGCTCAACCCGCAATTTTTGCAACGGAATATGCACTGAGTCGCCTCTGGTTAAGCTGGGGAATCACACCTGATCTTCTTGTTGGACACAGTATTGGAGAATTCTGTGCGGCCTGTATCTCCGGGATTATGTCGCTTGAGGATGCCTCCTTTCTTGTGGCTGTACGGGCAAAACTTATGAGATCATGTGAGCCGGGAGCTATGTTATCGGTCCGTCTTTCAGAGGAGGATCTGCAACCAATTTTGAACAAAGATGTAAGTATCGGGGCTGTAAACAGTCCAAAACTGAGTGTAGTATCAGGTCCCCATGCTGCAATAAAGTTAGTAGAAAAAGAGTGTGAAACCAGGAATATTCCTTGTAGAAGATTACAAACCTCTCACGCATTTCACTCTTCTATGATAGATCCGGCTGTTGGACAGTTCGATCGCGAAGTAAGAAAAATCAAACTCAATCTCCCCAAAATACCGATTATTTCAACCGTGACTGGCAAGTTGCTGACTGATGAACTTGCAACTAATCCAGGTTACTGGTCACATCATATGCGGGTAACTGTCCGATTCTCGGACGCAATTGCTTATATTGCTAAAACCAGACCACTTGCTGATTTTCTGGAGGCAGGTCCTCGTGCAACGAGTTGTACACTGGTCAGGCAGCAGTTGTACGATTTCAAAAAATACCGGACTATTCCATCAATGGGAGATGGAGCCGATCCCGGTATGGAAGACAGGGAATTACTGACAGCACTTGGAAAATTATGGGAAGGGGGTATTGAACCGGATTGGAATGCTTTTTATCAGAATGAGCAGCGAAGATTGATTTCATTACCGACGTATCCATTTGAGCGTAAGAGGCATTGGGTTGAACCAGGAATAATGGTTCAGCAATCTGCAGGAAATCCAGAGATAAGCAGAATGACAGGTGATTCAGATGCTGAATTTACCGATAGTTCGATCAGTCTTGCCCTGACTGAAGCTGAGTCGGTTTTGTCAAAACTACGAAAAATAGTTGCTGAAGCGCTTGGGACCCCTGTTGAGGCCGTAGATGAGGATGCAACATTCCTTCAGCTGGGAATGGATTCGTTATTTTTAACGCAAATGACACAACGGATCAAATCATTGTTCAATGTAACAGTCTCAATGCGGCAACTCATGCGGCAACATTCAAGTATTTCGAAATTAAGTGACTTTATAGAGAACAATACACAAAATGCCAGATGAGAGGTAATGAGATGCAAACCTTCGAGAAAGGATTGAGTGATTATTCATGAGTGCTATGAATAGCAGTCGGAAAATGGATGAAAAAAAATTTCCCACTACCGAATCACAGAAAGAGATCTGGATATCAAGCAAGATGGGGCACGAAGCATCGTGTGCATATAATGAATCGGTACTGCTTGGTATCTCCGGTGTCAGTGATGTGGACCTTCTGCACAGAGCGATTACAATCGTTGTCGATCGGCATGATGCTCTGAATTCGGTCTTCTCAAATGATGGCAGATGGATGCTGCTGCGTTCAGGTATGGAGAAAAAAATTGATACTATCAATTTGTCTGCCGCAACTGCCCGGGAGCAGGGTGAGGCTGTGCTACAGCAATCCAAAGAGGCTGTGGCAGAGGCTTTCGATCTCGAAAATGGACCGCTATGGAATGCAACGGTGCTGATCCTTTCATCACGGGAACTTAAACTCTTTTTTACCGCGCATCATATTGTCTGCGACGGATGGTCTTTGAGTGTTCTTGTAGACAAAATACTCTCAACTTATTCAGCGCTTCTGGAAAACAAACTTCCCGCTTCGTATGACGATCCATCATTCGGGGAGTATCTTCTTGAGCAACACCAGTTTGCACAAACGGCACAGGCTGCGGAGCACCTGCAGTACTGGAAAGAGAAGTTCAGCCATCAGGTACCTGTTCTTCAGTTGCCTACCGATAATCCCCGGCCTGCATTCAGAACCTATAAAGCAGATTGTGTTTCTGCAGATGTGCCTGCAACGGTATCTGATCAGATAAAGCAGCTGTCGATCTCTCTGCAGTGCAACCCTAACACGATCTTTCTGGGGGTATATGCGGTATTACTTTATAAATTGTCGGGCAATCCAGATTCGGTTGTAGGAATGCCCGTATCCGGGCAGAGTTTCTCAGGGAAAAACGATCTGGTCGGGCACTGTATTAATATGCTCCCAGTTCTCTGCTCCATAAATCCTGAAGAACCATTTTCAGCTTTCATCGATAAATTGCAGGACACGCTGTATGATGATTTCGATCACTATACGGTTACCTTTGGCGAGCTGGTAAAAGAGCTGCAGATCAGACGGGAACCGGGACGTATACCGCTGATGTCTACAGGTTTGACGTACATGAGAATGAAACCGCCCGATGAACTGGTATTTCCTGATTTTACGGCTACTTACAAGATAATTGAGCGATCTTTCGAGACGTTTGAAATGCAGGGCGCGGTTGTTGACTACGGTGATAGACGTACGTTTATGTGGCAATACAATACCAGTCTGTTCAGGCGGGAAACAATTGAGCTGTGGCTTGACGGCTATATGGCAATTCTTGTGAATGCTGTCACTCTTCCTGACACTCCTGTCAAAGAACTGTCCATGCTCTCTGCGGCGGCCAGGGAGGAGCTGCTTTATAAATGGAATCGTACCGCCAGACCGCTTACTCAGGGCAAAACGGTTGTTCATGCTATAATGGAGTCTGCAGAGAGGTATCCAGATGCCATTGCCGTTGAGTATGGCGAAACTTCGTGTACCTACCGAATGCTGGATGTCAGATCATCCCTTCTTGCCGAATTGTTGCGAAAACAGGGTGTTGCTGCGGGAGGGACAGTCGCGGTGTGTATGGATAAAACCACTGACGCCATTATCGCCATGCTTGCCATTTTGAAAGTACGGGCAGCATACATTCCGGTCGACAGTATCTTTCCGGACGAGAGAATCTCCTATATCATGAGAGACAGCGGGACCACCGTATTGATAACACAAAAAGAGTATGCACCCAAATATCGGCAGCTTCAGTGTGAAATGGTTTTTGTTGATGATATTAATGAAAGTAGCGGGGACATTGCTGATCTGGAGGGTGGACTGCCGTTGCCAACCGATCCGGCATATATAATTTACACGTCCGGATCGACAGGCAAACCAAAAGGGGTGAAAATCGGTCATGAAGCACTCTATAATTTTCTCTGTGCCATGAAAGAGAAACCGGGATTTGGAAGAACCGATTCGGTACTCTCGGTAACAACAATTTCGTTCGATATTGCCGTATTGGAGATTTTCCTGCCACTGATCGCAGGCGGGAAAGTAATCATTGCTGAAAAAGATACCGTGATGGATGGATCACGTCTGACACAGAAAATTGCAAATTGCCATCCTTCTGTCATGCAGGCGACACCATCAACCTGGACACTTTTACTCAACTCCGGTTGGAAGGATGGACAGGGAATGACACTGCTCTGTGGTGGAGAAGTATTGACACGGTCTCTTGCCGACAGGCTTCTGGCAACCGGTGCAACCGTATGGAACATGTATGGTCCTACCGAAACAACGGTCTGGTCATCGCTCTGGCGTGTCGAACATGGCACTCAAACACCGCCGGTCGGGTATCCGATTGCCAATACCCAGCTCTATGTACTTGATAATGCAATGGAGCCGGTTCCGGCAGGTATTTCCGGGGAACTCTATATCGGTGGCAGGGGACTGGCGTTAGAATACCATAATCGCCCCGATCTGACCAAAGATAAATTCCTGCCGGATCCATTCCTTGAGGCAAACGATCCGTCCGGGTGTGGAAAACTCTTCAAAACCGGTGATATTGCAAAGCGGCTTGGAGATGGTACCATTGTCGTGATGGGGAGAAGTGATTTTCAGGTGAAAATACGGGGTTTCAGGGTTGAGTTGGGTGAGATAGAATCTGTTCTCGAGGAGCTTTCTGCTGTTAGCAAAGCAGTGGTACTCGCCACGAAAGATGAGTCAGGAAATGATCGACTGATTGGCTATATAGAAAGTACTGCGGAGGTGTTTGCCGAAGAGGTACGGGAATATCTTTCCGGAAAACTGCCTCATTACATGGTTCCGGATCAGCTGGTGCAGGTGGAGTCATTTCCGTTGACTCCAAATAAAAAGATAGACAGGCTGGCGCTTGTGCAACAGCGTCAGGCCGTATCCCTGCCGACAAAGGTACAGGCTATACTGCCCGCAAATGAACGGGAGACGAAGCTTCTGGAAATATGGCAGCAGGTGCTGAAATCGACTGCATTCGGAACGAAAGACAACTTTTTTGCAATTGGTGGAAATTCGATTTTGATTGCGGAAATACAGATGTTGATTAAAGAAAAACTTGGAATTGATATTCCACTGACATCACTGTTTCAGTATCCCACCATAGCATCACTTGCAGAAAGCCTGGGAGGAAATGGTGAAAACCGGACTGATGGTGACGCCCGGGAAAGGATGCTTTTAAAGCAGCAGGCATTGAACCGGCGCCGTAATGCGTTGAGGCGCGGAAGATAACACAATGCAACATGCATTGGACAATTTACGTAATTTATGATATTTGATATATAGATGAGGCTTCATATGGGTAGCAGGAATATTATTGAACAGCTGTCAAAATGGAACGATACCCGCAGGGATTATGCTTCAGATGTCTGTTTACATGCACTCTTTGAAAAGCAGGCTTCCTTAACACCGGATCTGTGTGCGGTTGTATATGAAGAGCAGTCGCTGACCTACCGGGAACTAGACAAAAGAGCAGATTGTGTTGCAGCGGAACTGATAGATAAAGGTGTTGTGCCGGACAGTATTGTCGGTATCTGTATCGAACGCTCCATAGAGATGGTAGTCGGGCTACTGGCTATTTTGAAAGCCGGGGGTGCATATCTGCCGCTCGATCCGGATCTTCCTCAGGAAAGAATCAATTTTTTAATCACCGATGCACAAGTATCGTGTGTTCTTACAAATACTGCCTGCAGGCAATCGGTTGAATTCTCCTCTGCCCGGGTTATACTTCTTGATAACAATGAACTCTATGCTGCCGGGAATGAATCGGCGGTTCAGGTTGCCGTTACACCGCACAATCTGGCATATGTTATCTATACCTCAGGCTCAACAGGAAATCCGAAAGGTGTATGTATCGAACACCGGGCCATTGTTAACAGGATACTCTGGATGCAGGATGCGTTTGCTCTGACGCAGGCTGATCGGGTTCTGCAGAAAACGCCCTATTCGTTTGATGTGTCGGTATGGGAGTTTTTCTGGCCGCTGTCTATGGGGGGGCTGCTGGTAATGGCAAAACCGGGAGGACAGAAGGATACCGAATATCTGCTCGATACCATCTTAAAGTACCAGATCTCGGTTATACACTTTGTCCCCTCGATGCTGCGTCTCTTTCTGACTGCAGATAGTCTCGATAGAACAAAATCACTGCGATTGGTGGTATGTAGTGGTGAAGCGTTATCTGTTGATCTTGAGCAGCAGTTTTTCCGGAAAATCGATGCCGCTCTATACAATCTGTACGGTCCAACCGAGGCCGCAGTCGATGTTTCCTGGTGGCAGTGCCGCAAGGATTCAATGCTTGCAACCGTACCGATAGGAATGCCGATAGCAAATATACAGCTCTACATTTTAAATGATCAACAGCAACCGGTAGAGATCGGTGAAAAGGGAGAACTGTATATTGGCGGGGTTGGTCTCGCACGGGGGTATCTTAATCGACCAGATTTGACAGAAAAAACATTTGTCCATCTATCGACAGGCGACGACAGCGAAATACGGCTCTACAAAACAGGGGATATCTGTCGGTATCTGGAGGATGGTGCTATAGAATACATCGGGCGGGCAGATTTCCAGGTAAAAATACGCGGCTTCAGGGTAGAGCTCGGAGAGATAGAAAACGCGATCAGGCAGGCTGCTCCTGTGAATGATTGTGTCGTTGTTGCTCGTGAGGACATTCCCGGCGACAAGCGTCTCGTTGCCTACGTTATTGCAAAAAGCGATATCTTTTCTCAGAATGATCTGCTCGCAGAGCTGCATAAAAAACTGCCGGAGTATATGATCCCCTCGGCAGTTGTTCAAATGGATTCATTTCCGCTCTTGTCAAACGGGAAGCTGGACAGAGGAGCGCTTCCAAAGCCGGGAAGGAAACGGCCGGAACAAAAGCAGAATTATGTTGGCGCTGGAAACAGCCTTGAAAAACAGTTCGAGAATGCCTGGTGCAGTGTGCTGGGGTATGATACGGTGGGGATTGATGATAATTTTTTTGACCTCGGCGGTAATTCGTTTCTGGCAATCCAGGTGCTGCAGTTTCTCAAAGAGGTGCACGGCATTGTACTGCCTGTCATTAAAATGTTCGAACTGCCGACAATTCGCACACTGGCACAGTACTATGGAGAGAAAGACAAGGTTGAATCACATTCTATGGAAACAGTCGCTGTGAAAAACAATTATGATGATGCTGGTGAATTTGAAGATGATGCTTTGCAAAATGCTGTCGCTGTAATAGGGATGTCCGGGAGATTCCCCGGTGCATCGGATCTCGATACCTTTTGGAAAAATCTTTGTGACGGTGTTGAATCGGTTAAACATTTTTCTCGAGAAGAGCTGCTTGAAGCCGGTGTTCCGCAGGAGCTGCTTGATAATCCTCATTATATTAAAAGTGCCCCGTTAATTGATGATGTGGAGTGTTTTGATGCCGCTTTTTTCGGATATAATCCTGATGATGCGAGCTCGATGGATCCGCAGCATCGTCTCTTTCTCGAGGCGTGCTGGAGTGCACTGGAGGATGCCGGATGTAATCCGGAAGAGTATGGTGGGAAAATAGGAGTATTTGCCGGGTGCAGCATGAATTGCTATTTTCTGAAAAACGTACTACCTGTCAAAGGGTTGGATCAGCCGCTTGAATCCTTTATGGCAATGATCGGCAATGAGAAAGATTATCTCGCAACGAAAGTGGCCTATTGCCTTAACCTTACCGGCCCGGCTATCAATGTGCAGACGGGCTGTTCGACGGCTCTTGTTGGGGCACACCTTGCATGTCAAAGTCTTCTGAATTATGAATGTGATATGGCCCTGGCCGGGGGCGCAACAGTAAGAACTCCGCAAAAGGAGGGATACCTCTATACGGAAGGTATGATTGCATCAAAAGATGGACATTGCAGAACATTTGATGAGCATGCCTCGGGAACCGTGTTTGGCGAGGGGGTAGGGGTTGTTCTGTTGAAGCGTTACTATGATGCGGTAAAAGATCGTGACCCCATAGATGCAGTCATTTTAGGTACTGCAGTCAATAATGATGGTTCTCTGAAAGTGGGGTATACTGCTCCGAGTGTTAACGGACAACGTGACGTTATTGAATCAGCGCAGGCAATGGCGAATGTTACACCACAGGATATCTCCTTTATCGAAGCGCATGGAACCGGAACTTTGCTGGGTGATCCTATTGAAGTGAAAGCACTTGCTGAGGTGTTCAGGCAGGGAACGGAAAAACATTGTGCACTTGGATCACTAAAGCCGAACATCGGTCATCTGGATGCGGCCGCAGGGATTGCCGGATTGATCAAAACGATTCTTGTTTTAAAGCATCGAAAAGTGCCACCGGTTATCAATATGACATCAGTAAACCCGAAACTGGAACTTGAAAAGACACCCTTTTTTATCAATACAGAATGTACAGATTTGCAGCCATCACCGCTGAGTACCGATAAAACCCGGTTACTGGCAGGAGTCAGCTCCTTTGGGGTAGGGGGAACGAATGTACACGCCGTTTTGCAGGCGGAAAACGGGATTGTATCACCGGTTACAGCTGCGGGTATGCATATCCTGCCCTGTTCAGCCAGAACTCCCGGATCACTACAGGGTAACCTGGAAAAACTGGGCCGCTACCTTACAAATAATAGTGTTAGTGTTCGGGACATTGCCTGTACCCTGCGAAACGGAAGAAAACAGTTTCCATACAGGGAAGTCGTTGTCGCTGATTCGGCAAAGAGTGCCGGTGAACAGTTTGAAAAAATCAGCAGGCAGCATAATACCAGAAAGGCACTGTCGCAGCCATCGGTGACCTTCATGTTTACCGGCCAGGGGTCGCAGTATGTGAATATGGGTAAAAAGCTGTATGACAATGAATCGCTTTTCAGAAAACACGTGGATGAGTGTGCGCGGCTGATCGATCGTGTTACCGGTACCGATATACTGGCGCAAATGTTTATTGATGGCGATCCTTCAGTTGCGATGAGCGAGCATCTGAAAAGAACCGAGGTGACACAGCCTGCGCTGTTTGCAATTGAATACTCTCTGGCACAGGTCCTGATTGCCTGGGGAATAAAACCGGATCGTCTGATTGGACACAGTGTCGGTGAGTATGTTGCTGCTACACTGGCAGGAGTTTTTACACTTGAACAGGCGACAGAAATTATATGCACGCGTGGACAGTTGATGCAAAGCATGCCGGAAGGATCGATGCTTGCAGTATCACTGCCTGCAGATGAGGCGGTGGCCTTCTGTAATGATACCATCGCTTTGGCAGTGGTTAATTCTCCGGCGCACAGTGTGCTTGCCGGGCCAACCGATGCAGTAACTGCATTGAATGAAGAATTGAAGGCGAGGAAAATTCAGACAACTATCCTGAAAACATCGCATGCATTTCATTCGCCGATGATGGGACCTGCTGCAGAAACGTTTGTTGATCGTCTCGGTTCCATGCACTTCAACAAACCATCCCTGCCGATATTGTCAAATGTCACAGGTAACTATATAACGGATGATGATGCGGTGTCTGCCCAGTACTGGGGCAATCACATTCGAAATACGGTACAGTTCTCTGAAGGTGCCCGAAAAATCCTGCAGAATAAGGAACAGATACTGATTGAAGTCGGTCCGGGAAACACTCTGTGCTCGCTGGTTAAAATGCAGGATTTTGACACAAACTCCGTAGCTGTCATTCCCGCTCTGCCGGGTATACAACAGGTTGCAACCACCTATGAACATTTTCTGCGTGCTGTAGGGCAGGTCTGGATGTCTGGCGGTACGATTGACTGGGATACGATCGCAGATGTCAGCCAGGGGAGAAGAGTTCATCTGCCGACGTATTCTTTTGAAAAGGTTCGACACTGGATTGAGCCGGAAAAAAACAATTCTGAACCTGATGTAAAAAAACGCAAAAGAACGAAGAGTAAAACGGACGATAACGCGAAAAAAAATGTTCAGGCCATAAAAGAACCTGAAAATGTTACTGTCGCGATTATCCAGATGTGGAAGGATCTTCTGGGTGTGGATACTGTTACTGTGGAGAGTAACTATTTCGAGCTTGGTGGAACTTCCCTTCAGGCGCTACGACTGTTCGAACAGGTGGAAAAAAGATTCGGTGTTTACCTACCGGTTGGTACGCTTATTAATGCGCCGACTGTTGAACAGCTGGTTAAAATTATCGAAAAAAAGGATGATCATGCGAAAAACTGGTCACTGGTTGTGCCGATTCGTTCAACAGGGCATAAAAAACCGCTTTTTCTGATTCATGGTGGTGCGGGGAATGTCCTTTTATATCGGGAACTAGCAATGTGCCTTCCTGATGACCAGCCGGTGTATGGTATTCAGGCCCAGGGGCTTAATGGTAAAGATGCCATTCTTACCTCCATAGAAGAGATGGCTGAGAGATATGTAAAAGAGATTCAGCTGGTTGATCCGGAGGGTCCGTATTATCTTGGAGGGTATTGTCTGGGAGGTACGATAATCTATGAAATGGCACGACATCTGACAACAGCAGGTAAAAGGGTGGGATTAGTGGCAATGTTTGATACCTACCGTGAGTGGTTTGAGCTGACACGTGCCGAGCGGTTCAGGTATTTATTTGACAATATAGGATTTCATGTCAAAAATATCGCACAGGCTTCACCGAAAGGGAAGGTTGATTTTATTAAGGAACGGGGTTTTGAAGCGGTCAGGCGTGTTAAAAGAAAAATGGCGGTTATGGCAAGTCAGGCGCTGCATTCCGCGGGGATACGAAAGGAACCGCCACTTATTATCATGGAAACCGTGAATGATGCTGCAGCGATGAACTATGTGGCAAAACCCTACAGTGGAAAAATTACCGTGTTCAAACCGAAATCGGTTTCCGATATTGTCGATCCCTATCTCGGCTGGAAGTCTGTTGAAACCGGTGGTGTGGATCTGGTGAACCTGTCAGCATATCGTAACGGAATACTGATCAGTCCATTTGTGAAAGAGATGGCAGAGGAGCTGAAGAAGAGGCTTGAGCAGTGATTCTCATAAATTCCCGATTTGCTGCCCTATGCGATTCCGGTCTCAACTCTTAAACGGCCACAGTAACCCATAAACATATCCCGCTCTCCATATCGAATCACATTCTTTATTCTTCCATTTTTCTCCCATCAACCATTGGGACAAAATACCACGCTTTTGCCGAAATGATTCCTACGAATAGTTTTTCCAAAAACTCTTCTGAATATTGCTCATGATTTTCTTCCATGCGAACCACCTGTGAACACATTGAAAGATCTTACAGACAGGTCGTTCTCTTCTAAATCATTCCTTTGCGGCCATAGCCATATTTAAGTTTTATGTTTACGTTTTTCTACAACTTCGGCAATTTTTACATCCTCCATTCTGAATCCAGCCTTCTTAATGCTTTTCCATATTGAATCAAATGAATCGAGTGTCCCAGTTATAAGGGAGTACAAATAATCTCCATCATTAAATTCTTCAGCTGCTTCATTAAACATATCTTGCAAAAGCCATCCTTCGATTACAAGCACATCAGCATCAACAGGATATGTTATGCTCAAAAACCCGTATATCTTATTCAAGGCATTGTCTTATTTGATGTATATTATCGGAATTGTGATTATAATCGCGATAAATAAAACTTTTACTTTTTTTGCACTGGCTTTGCATTTTACTCCTTATAACTCGCATGGGAGGTCTATTGAAAATATGAACATAAAAATTAAACGACAAGTATAAATTGTTAAGATATGATCAAACCATTATTTTTGAATTTTGAAACCAAAATATTCTTGCAAGACAACCATGAACAAATTACCTACATCGCAAGAACTAAGGGAATGCCGTTATTGATAACCAAGGCGAGAATTATCCTGAGAAATTTAACGATTTTCTTACGACTATAATTTTGAGGTTTCATTGAAGGAACCAAACTAACATAACACTATTGATCTGTACTGTTTTTTTTATAAAGAATTCTGGATTATTCCGATGATAAAAAGAAAAAAGGTTTCATTAAAAGCAAATGCATTCAGTAACTGGTTTTTGCTGGCAATAAATGTTGGGATTGGGGTTTTCCTGACACCATTTATAATTAACAATCTAGGAAACGGCAGATATGGCATTTGGACTCTTGTAAACTCAGTAATAGGTTATTATGGAATAATCAATTTAGGAGTAGGATCTGCAGTAACACGCTATATAGCCCTGTATACAGGAAAAAAAGATTCCGGAGCTATAAATGAAACTGCAAGTACTACATTTGCCATGTTTACTGTAACAGCAGCGATCGTTACTGGTTTCAGTTTAGTATTTGCAGATACTTTTGCAGATTTTTTTAATGTTGATGAGTCTCAGAAAAATGAATTTGTTAATACGATTATCATCCTTGGTTTGACAACAGGCATAACATTTATCTCAAATGTTTTTACAGCTATACTTACATCCCGTGAACACTACATTTCGGTAAATTTTTTTGGTAGTATTTTAACTTTAGTACGAGCAATGTTAATTGTTATTTTTGTTCATAATGGATTTGGTATTACAGGAGTGGCATTTGCCACATTTGCAGTAAGTGTATTTCAATTAATAATAAAAATAGTACTTTACAATTATTTATCGCCTGATATTAAAATAAACTTTAAAAGCATCAAACTAAACACCTTAAAAATTCTTGTTTTGTACGGGGGTATAACTACAATAATTCAGATTGCAGATATTTTAAGAATCAATATTGACAGTCTGGTCATTGGACGGTTTTTAACATTAGAGGCGGTTGGCATTTATGGAGTTGCAGCACTATTATTAAGATACATGGGAAAAGTAATAATTTCGGGTGTAAGTGTCTTGAATCCCCGTTTTTCAAATCTGGCAGGAAGTGGAGATTCAAATGAACAGAGAAGATTGCTGTTCAAAGCATTACAACTAGCATCCTTTATCTCTTTTGGAATGACTCTGTTTGCTATAGCATTTGGTCCGCGTTTTATAGTTTTCTGGGTTGGTAAAGAATTTGCCGAAGCTTCTTATGTTTTAATTATTGTCTCTGCTGCTTATGCATTTGATCTTGCTCAAAGCCCCAGTATCGCACTATTGTACGCGAAAAATAAACACAAATATTACGCATTCTATATAATCCTGGAAGCTGTTGCAAATCTTCTCATAAGCATAATACTGGTTCATAAATTTGGCATGACAGGAGTTGCAATTGGTACTGCAATTCCCATGATTATTTCAAAATGTATTATTATGCCCCTTTATGTTTGCAAAATTTTCAATCTTTCTTTGAAAAATTATCTCAAACCATTCAGTATACCTTTAGCTTTATCGTTAATTGTTTTAGCAACAATTTACAGCACAGGCCTGTCCAATGTTATCTCAAATAATGATCAATTTTTATTCTGCGTTCTGGCATGTACGGTGGGAGCTGTTTATATGATTATTGCCCTGATGTTTATGTATAGAGATTCTTTAAACACACTTTTAAAATCAAATTTTAATCTGTGGACAATCACATAAAAAGGTATTTACTTCGACCTTTTCCTGGTTTATAAACACCTGTTTTATAAAGAATTATTTTAATGATAAGGAATAAGAAAGAAGCTGTTGAAGTAACAATCATTGATGGATGTTTTTTAATGAGAATAACAGCGTTAGCGAATTGCCCGACTCCAAGTCTTGAATGTGCTGATCTGATTGCATAGTTTGCTATCCAGCACCTTATTTTTCTTCTGTTTTCCAATCTGGAATTTGCTACAATTTTATCAGGCCATAACAAGAAAGCTTCCAGAGGATTATTATAATAAGAACCTTTTGCAAGGTCAGATGCATTATTATGGTACCATGCCAAAGGTGTACAATTTCGGTAAAATGTATGATTAAACGCAAGTTGAAGCCATAAATAGAAATCTTCACCATAGGTGTGTCTTGTTGATCCATAAAAGCGATAGCCATTCCTGAACACATCTCTTCTTAAAAAAACAGTTGAAGTAAACCAAAGATAAAGGTTTCGTTTTTCACGAATGACGATATCAGGTGTAATAATACCAGGATAAAGCTCAATTCCTCTTCGCTTGTATATGTCTATAATACTGTTGCCGTTTTCCGGATTTTCCGAACTGACAAACTCCTGGTACCATGCAGACACACATATATCACAGATTGTATGTTTTTCTAAAAGGTAGTAAGAATACTCCAAAAAAGTGGGCAACCACTCATCATCTGCATCAAGAAATGCAATATACTTACCCCTGGATTCCTTAACCCCTCTATTTCGTGCAGCTCCTGGACCTTTATTGCTCTGATTATACATACGGACAGGGAGGTTTTTATGGCGTTTAACAATTTCGGGCCCGTTATCAGTTGAACCATCATTTATAACAATTACTTCGTAATCCTTAAAAGTTTGATATTCAACAGAATCAAGTGCCCGTTGGACATATGATTCTTTATTGTAAAGCGGTATTATAATGCTGACAGTTGGTTTATTATCCATAAAAAGTATATTCTTCAAAGCTTTTCTACCTAAAACAACTCTTTCAGAACAAAAAATAACTATTCAGTTAATTAATTGCATTGATTATTTTCATTAATCATTCAAATCTAATGGAAATAACTTATAGTAGTTGAATAATAATCGGGAAATACGGAAATTATAAAGGTTTCTTTTGAAAAACTGCAATTGTAACCCTGAAGTAAGTGTAATAATTCCTACCTACAATCGGTCCGAAAAAATTACAGAAGCCATAGAAAGCGTTTTATCGCAGAGTTTTAAAGATTTTGAAATCATAGTTATTGATGATGGTTCGGAGGATTGCACCCAAAAAGTACTTGAAAAATATAAAGAACAGATAATAATATGCACAAAATCTAATTCAGGGGTAAGTGCTGCCAGAAATTGTGGACTAATAGAGGCAAAAGGAAATTGGGTAGCTTTTTTAGATTCCGATGATAAATGGTTTAATAACAAACTTGAAAAGCAAATAGAATTTAACAAAGCAAACGGAATAGATGTGTCTTTCTGTAATTATGCTCTTAATTCTTCTGCTAATGAAATACTTGAAAACAGGATCACAAATTCATTCGAACTTTTTCTGTTGAGTGAAGAAAAATTACATATCAGTACCTTATTAGTAAAAAGAAAGCTGCTCAGGTTTTTCGATGAAACATTGTCTGTTTGTGAGGATAATAAATTATACTATGACCTGGCCTCAAAAGTAAAGGCTTGGGGTTATTTAGGGGAACCATTGGCATCAATTACCCGTGATGTAGCAGCGCACAGTTTGATGAATACAAAAGAACCTGCAAAGATATATAAAATGGCAAGTGATTCGCTTGCTGTACATTATCAGGCATTGCTGATCAGCAGGAGAGAAAACAGATTAGTCTTGAACAGAATAAAAAAAATCATAAGTAATTACTCTTTTTCTGTAGCTAAAATGTCTGTTCTAGTTTATGGTTATACAAAATCACTGGACTTGATATTAAGGTCTATTGGTAATGCCAGAACTTTGAACATATTTATAAAAACAATATTTCTTTTGATTGTTCCACCCGGAATTCTCAAGAAATTTGTTTGTAAAAATTTGATAACAAATAGGTCTAAAGATATATATATACCTGACTTATGAGCTAACATGGCTGGGAATAAACAGAATAGACAGGATTACGCATAAAAACTTGAGCATTTTTTGAAATGGAAACAAAGTGGTATTTTTGAAAAATGCTGAAACTTTCTGCAATTGCTATTCTTCATTTTATTCTCTCTAAAAACCATAAGCAGGATTTTTTCAAGTCTGAAAATTTTAAATTTATCTCATAATCAGCTATGGTTCTTAAAACTGTAATTAAAAAACTTCTACCACTTTCTTTGCGGCAAGCCATTAATAAAACTATTATTAACTTGTCTATTAAACATGTAAGTGGAATTCGGTATGTTAAACTTAAGAATGAAGAAGCTGCTGTTACCTGTCTTTTAAAAAACGCAGACTCGTTTATAGAACAGTTTATTGACCACTACTTAACTATGGGATTCAAGCACATTTTTATTCTCGATAATAATTCAACCGACAACACAGTCATTAAAGTTCAAAAATATCAAAATGTGAGTATCTATTCAACAAATGCATCTGTAAAAAAATACCAAATCTTTATTAAATCTGTATTTGCAAGAAAGACCACTCATGGAGGCTGGTGTCTTGATGTGGATTGTGATGAGTTTTTCGATTATCCTTATTCAGGTGTTTTGAAATTAAAACATTTGCTGGAATATTTGAACCATTATAAATATTCTTCTGTTTTAACACATATGCTTGATATGTTTTCGGATGAAAAAATGTCTTATCAGAAAACAGAATGCCAGGAGAACTTGAAAGAAAAACATCGTTTCTATGAATTGAATAACATAGAAAAAATAAACTATAAGTCATCAGATCTGACAAAAAAATACGGAATGGGAAACAGGTTACCTGAATCGGTAATAAAAGTCTATTTTGGTGGTATCAGAAAGAAGCTTTATGGCTGTAATTGCATGCTTACGAAACACTCGCTTTTTTCACGACAGGAAAAAATTAAATTGTTTCCTCATGTTCACTATGTAGATAATTCCAGAATTGCAGATATAAGTTGTGTATTATTGCATTACAAATTTTCAAGTAATGCTTACAGGATTGCTTGTCAGAATATGAAATCATTTGAGCATACGAATGCGTATTCTGGTTTGAAAGAGTTAATAGATTCAAAACCAGACTTCAAAATCAAACAGGATGATTCATTTTGCTTAATTAATGTTAATGATCTGGTGGATAATGGGTTTTTGACAGTATCGTCTCAATTTCTTGAACAAGTACACCGTTCTTACTGTCATCCCAGTGGGTACTGGAGCCCATCTTTTATTCCTTCAAACATCCAAACATCGAACAGCCTTTATTGAAAGAGATTCTGAAACTGTAGGATATCACTGTCATGAAGGCAAATCTATACACAAAAATAAACCCTGGTTATGTGAAATCTTTTTCAACATGTGTCGAATTTATTAACAGTCTTAAATCATCGTCTCTAAAAGAGAATGGTATTTATAGCATTAAACCCCATATGCTTTTTGGTACTGAAATTGCTTGTATTATAGATCTTTTTAGTTAAGTATTCTTACATTTGGAAGGTTTGTATGAACAAAAAAAGTTTTTTATATGTTATGTCCATCTTTTTTATTTTTCTCTCACAAGTTAGTGCGGGGTTTGTTGATATTACCCAAGGCTTTAATGTCATGACATTTGGTGATTTTTATGATCACAATGACCAGATTCATGGTAAGGTCGCTACCGGTGGAAATGCTACTATTGTAGAAAGTTTTGGTGTTAATATTGATGCAGATATAGATGATCCTGGAACCGCCTCGCTAAAGGCGATTGTGTCCGGTAAGAATGTTACTGTGTCTGGAAACGGGCAAGTACATGGATCGATTTATGCACAAGGTGATGTTAATGTAGATAAGGCAACAGTAAATGGTGATGTCTATGGGAAAAATGTTACCATGGTTGGTTATGATGTTAGGGGTACTATGTATCACACTGAGAGTGTTAGCACTCCTTACGGGAGCACAGAAAAAATCGATGTACTTCCCGTTCCTGTCGATTTTGCCGCTACACAGGCTGAAACACAGGCGTTTTCTACACAGCTTGCAGGATTTGGATCAAATGATTTTTCAATTTCATCAGGCGTTCTGAGTCTTAACGATGTTTCAGCCTCCGGTGATTTGAATTTTTTCACTATTGATGCATCTGATTTCAGTCAGGTTACTGATCTTCATTTTGAAAATCTTGATGAACAGTATGTCATCAATATTGATGGTAATGGTGGTGATATTGTTTTGAACGAAATTAATCAAAAAAATTATGGAACCAGCGATGATTTCAATTTCTCAAACGTGCTCTTTAATTTTGTGAATACATCAACTTTGAAAATTGGAAGTTTTTACGGAAATCTTCTTGCTGCAGGAACTAATGTTACCGCAGATGATGGTATGATGAAAGGATGTTTTGTAGCAAATTCCTTTAGTGGAAAATATGAATTTCATGAAATTACACCGGGAAATTTCAATCCACCGCAAAACGTTCCAGAGAGTTCTACTGTTTCGATGATTGTTATCGGCGCTCTTGTCCTTTTATACTCATCAAGGAAAAAAATAGCTTTATTAAAGAAATAAGACAATTCAGTATTTAATATACAAATCCTCTTACAGATCTTTTCTTTAGGAGGATTTTTTTATTGCCCTAAGCCTGTAAATACCAAAAGATCGGAAACCTGGAGCACATATTTTTGTCGGCTAAGAAATAAAATTTGACAGCCTGGCTGTTATAGGGGGACATATAGTGTGCTGGAGTAGAAAAGGCTTGAAAAAGAAGTTTTACAGTCGCTCTTTGTCTCTTCTTGTTTTTGGCATTCACGCGGTAATTACCTGCGTTCTAAATAAATCTATCCGGATATTTTTAAAGCCATGCAGGATTCAATTGGAGTTAAAAAGGAATAAATAGTTAACTTTTGACTTAAGCATGTTTTTGTACATTGAGTACATATGCCTCTACATTTTATAAAGACAATAATTATCATGTACGCCGAGCGCACACGACCTCCGCGATAATTCATTGCAGCTCTTAAACTCCTGTTTGGGGGCGTGTGGAAACCTGTGAATAACTCCGGTTTACAGAAAAGTCAGAATAGATCTGTCCACAGTCCGGATTACCTTTGAATAATCATGGTTTTAATCATCTTCACCAAGTAAAATCAGCGGTTCAGACACTTTCTTATTGATTGACCTCTTCCCCCAGTCCCATTTCTTGCATAACAACTAATCCACTGTCCACTGCACACTTTTCACAGATCTCCTAATCCACTAAGACCCGTATTGCCGGTTAACCAAGATTTTAATGCTCGGCTGCGCCGACGCTCTTTATTACCATTGCTGCTGCTGTTGGTACAATGATGGCTATAATATTCAAATCCCGACCTGTCTTATGCGCTCGGCAACCTTTAAACTAAAATTTATTCTGGCAATAGTTTCCACGTCATTAATGCATCAGTTGACAGTAATTTTAAACCATTCTTCATTATATTGCTTCATGGAAGTATACCGTTGACAAACTCAATATGCTTGATCCTTTTCGTTATTGTCTGAAGCTAATTTCATTTTATCACTACTTTCCATTTTGATATATTAATTACTTATAACACACAATAGACCGTTTTGTAAATTCTTTCGACATCATTCAGATTCTTTTACATGTTTTCCATTTCGGAGTAATTTGTTATCCATTTTGTTAACATTTCATCGATTATTTATGGCATACAAATTGATCGAGAGTTACTTCATTACAAAATTCCCCTTAATCACTTTTAAAGGAGTAGTCACATGCTAAAACGTGCTCTCATTGTTTGCCTTTTGTCTAGTGCTGTTTTTGTTGATGCCAGCCTTATTGAAAGTTATCAGTTTGTTGGAAATGGTAACTGGAGTCTTGATGCCGTTGGAAGTAATAATCAGCCTGTAGGCATTGTGCAAGCATATGTTCCTGAAGGATCTACTGTTGAGAAAGCCTTTCTTTATTCAAGCAAAGTATATGGTAGCACTGATGCACCATCAGTCTCATTTGACGGAATTGTTTATGATGCCACTAATTTTACAGCATTGGGTCTGACCAATAACCTTCAGGCCTTCAGGCTTGATGTCACAGATCAAGTCAAGAACAAGGTTGGTAACGGATCTTCTGATCGATATGACTTTTCTATTGATTATGAAATACCGAACTCTGAAACTGATGGTGAAATTCTTGCTATTGTATATAGTAATCCTTCCGAAATGGAACGTACAATAGCTTTTCTGGATGGATTTTCTGACCAGGATGCAGACGTTGTTACTTTTACATTTGATGACCCAATGCCAGATCCTTCGAGCCCTGGTTTTGAAGCGCTTCTGTCCCTGGGTATCGGGTACGGATATCAACCAAGCGGTCAGTACTCGCAGGTTGATATTAACGGACGCAGGTTAACTACTTCTGCAGGTGGTCAGGATGACGGGGTTGGGGCAAATGGTGGATTGATTACTGTTGGTGGGCTTGATGATGACCCGTCAAATCCATCTGATCCTTACCAGACTGATATTGATGGATATCGTTACGATGATGAGTTGTATGATTTAACCCAGGGAAATATGATAGATAATACACCATTTATTTCAGAAGGTATTACTTCTTTTACCATGAGGACATCTAACCCCAGTTTTGATGATAACATATTTTTTATGGGAGTAAATGTTACTGCAGTCGGAGATGTTAACTCTGTGCCAGAACCCTGTTCTGCTGCTTTTTTCGTTATCGGACTTACTTTTATTTCCCTTTTCAGAAGAAAACGAAAATAAACCATGTTTTAATAAACGGGAGACGATTCAACTGTCTCCCGTTATCCACAATAAACCTTCTGAATCATAACTGCCCTTTGTAAATTCATTTATTACAATTGTGAGTTTTATAAAAGCCCGACAGTTTCTTATTAATTATTTGCCAGGTCATTTAACCTGTTTTTTAATTTTTCTTCAGGTACACTTCTTGCTCTAAAGTTATACCCATCTTTTTATTCAATAATCAAAGTAAAAATCTATGGGAATTTTTGATCTGGTTGGTCCCAATAAAGCTCTGTCTGTATTCGGAATAAAACTGGTCGGGTTTACAGCAGAAAATGCCGGAAAAGCATTTCTTACTCTTTCCTTGCTGGTTTTTTTCTTGCTTTTGAGCTTTCTTTTGCGTCGGTTTGCCCGGTTGTTTATCAAAGGAAGAAAAGACGCCAGAACTTTGTTCTGGTCAAATCAGGCAATAAATATTACTATTACCTTTCTATTTTTGATTGGATTTCTTTCAGTCTGGTTTGATGATCCTGTGCGGCTTGCAACAGCGTTCGGGCTTATTTCAGCCGGACTTGCTTTCGCTCTTCAAAAAGTCGTTACAGCAATCGCAGGATACTTTATAATTCTCAGGGGAAGACTTTTTAATGTAGGCGACCGGATATCAATGGGGAATGTCCGGGGTGACGTGATAAGTTTATCATTTACTACTACATCGGTTATGGAAATGGGGCAGCCTCCGGCTGTTCAACAGGCAGACCCTGCAATGTGGGTCGAGGCTCGTCAGTATACAGGAAGAATCGTGACAATAACAAACGATAAAATATTTGATAATCCGATTTACAATTACACCCGCAGTTTCCCCTACCTGTGGGAAGAGATGCATTTTATGATAAAATACGGATCTGATAGAAAACTGGCTGAAGAGATCATACTGACTTCGGCTTATCAACATACAATACCAATAAGTAAAATAAGTAAACCGGATCTTCTTGAGCTTGAGCGCCGTTATCTTGTAAAACCATCACAGCTTGAACCTCGTGTCTATTACCGAATAACCGATAACTGGCTTGAACTTACACTCCGTTTTATAGCTTTGGACCATGAAATACGTGATCTTAAAGACCGGTTGAGCAGGGAAATTCTTGCCTCTTTTGAAAGCAATGGAATCTCAATCGCTTCCGCGACAATTGGTATTACAGGATTACCGGCAAAACCAGTTTGTGTTAAATTAAAAAAGTAAAATACGAAGCACGAAATACGAAACATGAAAATTCACCATTCATAATTCACCATTCATAATTCATAATTCGCACCCTTTTCCAAACTACTGTAAACTTCTCCGACACCTTTATGATATTCTTTATAACATCTGCATCCGGACCCTTCAATTTAGCTTTTTTTTGCAACTTTTTGTGGCATGTATTTTGCCTAATCTACAACTCCAAAATTAAAATTAAAAAAGGAGTTTTAATGAAACGTCTAATTTCCTCAGTGTTGGCTGTATTAGGGATAGTAGTTTATGCAGCAGCAGCACCCGTGTATTTTTCAGATGATTCTTTTAGTGATATGCATGGTGAGAGTTCTTTTTATGATGAAACATCAGGTATTACTTTAAGTGCTGCACCATCATGCGCAACGCTTACGTGGAATGATGAAGCTGGTGTTGGTATAAAATACGGAATCATTGATGAATCTGATGAAATTGATTATCCTGAAGTACTGACAATCTCATTCGATGACGAAGTGAATCTTGAGTCTATTTATATTAGTAAGCTTTTTCATGATGAATTTATTTTGGATTTGGGGTTCTTCAAACTTAAATTAGCCGAATGGGATGAAGAAGGTACATACGAGCTTAACACTGGTGAAACAGTTGATTTCATTACTGCAAATGAAAATGGTGAGCTGGTTTTGGATATCAACAAAACAGCTAAAAGTATTAGTCTTTATGCAAAAGATGAATGTATGTCTTTTATAACTAATGACTTCTCGGTCAAAGGCGTAAGTTACACATCAGTTCCAGAACCTGCTGTACTTTCCCTACTTGGAATCAGTCTTCTTGGTCTGGGTTTCTTTCGTTCAAGAAAAAAATAAACTCGAATTTTTTAGTTAATTTTTCAGGATATCAGTTTTTTAAATTGATATCCTTTTTTATTTGTATATTTCTATAAAATCAAATTGAATGCTACCAAAATTTATTTGAAGGCAACCCTAACTGCAACCAGTTCTCGTGCTTACCCGATATAAATCGGAATTTGATCATTATATTTTTATTATACCAATTACTTCTGGTTAACCCGCAACCCGAATCCTTGGTGAATTGAGGTGATCAGCGTTCAGTAATCAAATAAACAATGGAATTAATGCAAAAGGAGACTTGGGGGAAAGTCAATGAAAATCACAATTCCCAATAGAAAATTTTCTGTGCCGTTGATTATACCTGATTGGAATAAATAAACCATGATGGATATTTATTAGGGCGGGAATCTTATACTGCAACCAAACTTCGTGCGTGACCCGATGTAAAATCGGGATTTGACCATTATAGTCATTAGCTGTACCCCGGACGTGTTAGTCGGGACTTGATTATTGTAGTCTTAATTGTACCAGCAACAGCAGCAGCAACGACTACAAGAAGCGAAGGCACAACCGAGCATGTAAATTCTCGTTAATCCGCAATCCGTATCTTTTTCTAATTGATTATAAAAACTTTAAACAGCAATGAGCTTTTTGCATTTACGGTAAAGGTTATTGTAAGGTAATCCTTACTGCAACCAGACTTGTGCGTGACCCCAAACGGATGTCAGGAACTGCAATAAGGGTGCCCGGGGTGCACGCAAACAGAAACCTTCAGCCCCATATTATCTATCCTTTTTATATTTTTAAAATTATTACTATCGCAGGTTATTATTGTTTTTATCCGTCCATCTATTATAGAATTTTATCATACAACAAATATTAAAGTATATTAAATTTTGTATATATTACTCTTTTTAATTTCAATCTTTTTGAATAGATTATTCGCATTGCACAATTTTCAGGCTTAACGTTTTTTCAGTGAATATGAAAACTTTTTGTTTAATACGCCTTTACTTTTCAGGGATAATTATTTCTGTTATCCTGACCGCAAACGCTTATCCCTTTTCAGGACTGTCCAAAGGTGATTCTTTCAGCCTGTTCTCATGGACCAGAAAAAAATCTGATGAGTTCAATTACGGGTACAACATATCCTCCAAAATTGATACTGTTTTCAATAATAGTGATTTAACAGAAATCAAAGCCAGTATTTTTGTAGAAAATCTTCCCAAATGGACAGAACTCTTCCCAAACTCTAAAAAGAACTTCAACATTACCATTTCTAATTCGATTCCACAGAATATCATAAGGTGCTCTCCAAATTATGAAAACTGTCCATGGCTTAAAACTCTGGAATTTATTACGAATAATAAAACCCACAATATTCAGTTCTTGTTCCCACTCCCTGAAACAGAAAACACATACAAACAATATGACTATTTTACTGTAGAGGTTAATGATTCCATTCACCTGCAGTTTCAGGGTGTTAATGACTCAATCTTTATGGGAAGTCTGTTGAACAACGAAAGACGAAACGAACCGGACAAGTGGCTTATAGCCAAAGGCGCAATAATGGTTCTCGTGTCCGATAATTCCCCCCTGAAAATCAAAAATATCGAATTGTTCGATTCTCTAAACCTGGTCAGCGAATATCTCGGATACAACCTCTCGGAACTAAACTCCACCTGTGATTACTACGGACTGGATTTTCTGGAATCATCCGAATCTTATTTTATCAATGTTTCGAATATCAGAATTCCTGATGAAACTGTGTTACAGGCAGAATCTCTATATACAATCAGCTGGGAACTTGAAAATGTAGAAAGTGTAGAGTCCTGTTCCCTTTTTGTCCGATCAGATAACAATACCAACTGGACCTTTATTACCAAAACTATCGGTAATATTTCACAATACAGCTGGCTTGTTCCCAATTCAATAAATGATTCATGTAAATTTCTTGTACGCGCAGTCGGAAAAAACGGACAACTCGCCCAGGATTCTTCAAGAACCTGTCCAGTTACAAATATCTCTGACTTCAAGCTTGTTGCCAGTAGCATTGATAACTCTTCAGCCCTGATCCGGTGGTATCCACAATTTCTGGATACATCTGATGCAGTCTCTCTTGTTATCGCATACAGCTCCCAAAACCGTTTTTCTTCATATCCTGCATCAAATACCGATACTAACCACTATGATTTTACAACCAGTTCCGATACAATCAAAAACCTCGAAACCGAAACTTTTTACTATTTTGGTGCATTTCTTTCACTAAAAAACGGCGATTATACCCCTTGCGGGCCCCTTGGATTCGACTCAATTTCAACAATCGATACAATACCCCCTGTAAACACATTCAAATTAAATTCATCAACAGAACCCCAGAATATCACCCTGAATTGGGAAAGCATTCATCCTGTTCCCGAAGATGTCTACAAAATTGGCATTTTCATGTGTGATTTTCGATATCCGATAGATTATAACGACAATTCAGATACACTCCTTGGAACTTTTTCACCTGCAGATTCTTCTCTGACATTAAATAAATTGGCTACTGGTAAAGAATACTTTTTTGCATTAATGGTTTCGGATTCATCAGGTAACTGGTCAAAACCGGACAGCCTGTCCAGGACAAAAGCACGCTTTACCGGTTTAAGCCTGGCCGAATTACAAGTAGCAGAAATCACCCCTGAAAACACGCAGTCTCTTTTCAGTGATTCTTTACGTATATGGACAACTTCACAGTTCTCATTTACCGACACAATTGATTACTGGAATGGACCCCAAAAAGGTTTTATAAGCATAAGCCCAGGTTTTTTGTTTCGAAACGGGAATCAAATCGACAATCCATTGTGGGTTCAGACACCCTTTCCACAAAAACTTGAATCTGATCTGGTATCACACATACGCCTTTTCCGGTATGATATTTATGAAGACGGGTGGTTGGCTGTTTATGATTCCATAAAAATTGACACGGAAAACAACCTTGTTTCTGCCAGAAACACCTCTTTTGACTGTCCTTTTGTTTTCATGATCGATACTTCAGCCCCTCAAATCAGTCTGCTGTCCGGAAGGCAACAGGCAGTTTCAAGCAATCAGAGAGTTATTGATACAATAGAAATCACCGATAATATTAAGAACTTTAACTTGAAATTTACTGCAAGCCCTGGCAGTGAATCACCCTGGGAGATGCCTCTCAATATTTCAATAATCGAAAACAACGGAAACAAGCAAAAAGTACGGCTGTTATTACCTCCGGGTGTTGCCGATGAATGCAGCGGATTAAGATCTTATTTCCAGGTAACTGATAACACAAACGAATCTGTTCTGAATTTAAGCCTGCCTGTCAAAAGAGAAAAGTTGAATTGCGATAATGTTTTTACCGAAACACAAAAATGGACTCCCCTTGTTATTAGTGCTACACCAGATAATCCAGAAATTGAATCTATAATGAACCTTTCCTTTGGAATCAAGAACTGGTCATACGATAAAAATGAAATGCGAATTATCAAATGGATACCTGGACATTCCAAAGCCTTTGATGGCGGTTGGGTTGAGTATGACTCAAGACTTGATTCTCTTTTCAGGTTTACACCCGGATCTTTTTTCTGGATAAAAACGGATCGCCGGTTCAGTATAGATTATGGCTCTGCGCAGGTGGCTCAATTAGTCGATACCACTGTCATAAATCTGAAAGCAAATGAATGGACCGATTTTTCCAGTCCTTTTCCATTCGATATAAATATTGATAATATTATTCAAACAAGTAATACCAAAAACTCTTCAAATTCAGCAGATTTAATCGAAATCTATTCTTGGGAAAATTCGAAAAACAGTTATCAGACTAACCCGGTATATCTTGAAGCCATGCCGGGGCTTGATGAAAAAAATGAACCTATAGAAGGATTTAAACCTTATACTATCTATAATCCTTCAAAAAAAGCTGTTTCGATTTATATTCCACCAGTATCTGCATCAATTTCTTCCGCTGAAAATGAAAAAACTGCTCTTTCCAAAAAAAAGTCGCCCATATCAAAACGATGGAGCTTTCGGATTAATTCATGGGTAAACGACAATACAGCTCTTCCACCTGTATACTGCGGACACAATGGTCTTTTGTCAAAAGACATCCGTTATAGTCTTTCACCTGCTTTTTCAAAACAACGGGTATCTGTTTATGATAACTCGAAAAACGATAAATGGGGCAGCATTGTATCATCACAGGACTCAGTTGATGGAAACTTTTATGAACTGCTTTTTGAAAACCGGTCTTCTTCACCTGTTACAATCAAAGCAGCTGTTGGCAAGACTTTCGGAATTGAACAGTCCCAAAAATTGCAATGGTTTGACATGGACAATAACAGGTGGGTTGATTCGAAAGACACTATTGGGATTACATTAAAACCCAATCAAAATCAGGTACAGATTATTGCGATTGGAGATGAGCAGTTTTTCAGGGATCTTGGTTTAAGGATACAAAAGAGCATTCTTTCGCTGAAATCTGTTTACCCAAATCCTTTTGGACGAATTTTTACAGTTCAGTTTTCATTACCTTACCAGACTCGAAAACTTTCTTTTATATTGTTTAATATTCGGGGTCAGGTTATCTGGAAAAAGGAGCTGCACAATTTTCGTCCCGGAGTCTCGCATCTTAAAATTGATGAAAAAGTGTCGGCAGGCGCTTATGTTTTGCAAATGAAAGCGCTGGTTGAAGGTGCATCATCACCAAAGGTTTTTAACAGGGTGGTCATGTGTACAAAATAGATTCATGTTTTAAAAACCTTTTCTGTTCAAGATATGGAAAGTTTGCCGGTTTTGCTTCAGTATTAATAAAAGCATTGACTTTTAGCTTTATATGCTGTTTTTCTGAAATCCTGTCTCAGGATACAAAACCGGTAATTGGAGTTCTTGGTCTTGACAACAGCAGTGGCGGCATAAGTGACAATATGACAAGTGCTATATGTGATTCGATATCTTCATTAATTGAACAGTCTGATAACTATCTGG
>JAAYEB010000084.1 GCA_012728995.1 Fibrobacter sp.
AGAACTCTTGTTGAGTAGCGCCAATCTTTACGGAAAACCGCTTGAGTATGAGAATCTGACTCAGCATGTAACTGAAAAGATTATCAGAAAGTTAAGAAACGGTTATGATATCATGAATGGGTTAATACGGACTTTTGATTTCTGTGATGAAAAAGAGAAGATGAGTTACAGGCTTGAAGGGATTGAGTCTTTCTGGTCGAACTATTATGAGAATGTTATTTCGAGGGTTTGTTTTGATTAATAGTTATTATTTGTATTTATACGGATGATAAGTAAAACAGGGAGATTAGTATTCTCCCTGTGATAATTTATTCCTTTATTTTTATCAGATTGTTCGTTGGGCGTGTTTAACTGTTTCAGAGCAATAAATAAAATATTGAAGTAATAAGGATATTAAGTAAGCCGGGCTTTCGCGCCCGTACGACGAGGTACTTTTTCCAGGGCAATCCTTCGGCTACGCTCAGGAACCGGTACCCAAAATGCCCTGGCGGCCATGTTTCGCTAATCACCTGCACAACTAAAAGATTTGTATTTAAAGATTTTAGGGTTTTAAACAGTAAGCGGCTTTTAAACTCGCCCGCACTGAAGACAGTTTTAAAACTCGCTCAATAAGTAAACGAAAATATCGGGACTCGAACAATAAAAGCCGCTTTCTTTGGTGAAGGTGCTGCTCAACATAACAGCCGCGGAGAACCTGTATTTCTTAATCCACCTAAAGTGGATACAGTATGAGATTATGAATCAAAGTCTTCCTGTTTTTCTTATTATTCAATAATATTTTGAAAAATGAAGACAGATAAAGGTTTTTACACGCACATTAAGAGGTTTCAGGTGTACGCTAAAAAGATTTCAGAATCTAATACCAAAATTAATATTTTTATTCCTGTTTTTGTTCCCTACACTTGCTTTTATATAAGTCTGATATATTTTATTTAAGCATTTAAAACACAAGTGTGTATTATAGTGATTACAGTAAACGGAAAGGAAATTAGATGAGAGTAAAAAACCCTAAATGGCATGAGCAAGAAATTTTGTTAGTTTTGGATTTTTATTTTGATTATTACAGAAATAAAAATATATCAGAAAAAAGTAATGAGATTAAAAAATTAAGTGATAAAATCAGAAGTTTAAATTTATTTGAAACATACGAAATAGATGATTATGATAAATTTCGAAATACTAGTAGCGTTCATTTAAAACTAAGAAATTTAAAATTTATTGATACAAATGGCATAGATGGTCTTGAAGGTGGTAGTAAACTGGACAGAAGTCTATTTGAACGTTATAAAAATAACCAGAAACTTCTAAAACAAAATATTATAACATTTCATTTTACTAAGACTAATCATTTTCCTTCTGATTTTATGGATGAACTAACTGCAACAACAGAAGGGAAAGTATTTTATACGGAACACCTAACCCGAGAAAGAGACAATAATATTGTAAGTGAAAAGAAAAGAAAGGCATTAACATTAAAGAAATGCAAATGTGAAATATGTGGGTTCGATTTTTTTGAAAAATACGGTAATTTAGGTTATGGGTTTATTGAATGTCACCATAAGACACCTATAGGTGATAATAGTATTGGTGAACGGATGACAAACGTAAATGATTTAGCATTAGTATGTTCAAATTGCCATTCAATGTTGCATAGGGCTGGTTTAAAATTATCAGTTGATGCTTTAACTGAAATAGTTCAAATTAATGCTGGCATTGAATTATAAACAGCAAAAGAATAAAAGCGGTGCGGGAAAAATAGGAGCAAAGGCAGATACAGGCTACTAACAGGCATAATTTGTAATGTTAAATAACACTAAAACTTGGGCTAGCACATTAGCATTATTAGATTTGAATAAACCATGAAAAAAAAGAAGCCACCATTTAAAAAACAAAATGACATGAAAATAAAAATTCCACTTGCTGGTGAATTTAAAATCGAATTAGGTACATGTACTCGGGTTGAATCCTTTTTTACATCAGCAAATGATGACTTTATTGCTTTCTGTGTATTGTGGCGGTTACATATTGTTGGCAATTCTGGAACATATTGGTTGGCATCTCATAGTATTGAGAAATACATTAAAGCAAGGTTACTTCAAATTGATCCAAATATTGATCCATTGAAATATGGTCATAATATAAAATTGCTATGGGATGATTTACGTAAAAAAGATAATTTCGACGAGGTTGCGAATCCTGAAATTTACAATAATTTTATTGTGGATGTTAATGGGATTAATATGGCAGTCAGATACAATGAAAGCGGTTCAATTCTATCAAAGCAATTTTTCTATTTATACTGCATATTATGTACCGCAATTCGCTTAAGGATTCTTGTCCATTTGCCAAATAAGTCAAAAGTAAATTATGGGCTTGGTAAAATTGGTTTAGAAGAAATACCACAAGAACGTTGTGATAGCTATCGCATTTTAGCAAAAGATTTAGTACTTGATTGTCTTGATAATATCATTTTAAAAAACCAAGTTAATGATTATTTAGGGCAAATTGAAAATACACCATCCTGTACTGAATTTATTAAATTCAATATAGATTATTTTAAACGACAAAGAGATTGTGATGAGACGTGAAATGTCACGTTTACATTGTTCAATTATATTCTGGACAACAGCACTAAAAACCGAAAACAGCTTTTTCTTTTCAAAACCATGTGTATTCATTGAACTTACATGAAATTACGCGGGCCCGAGCCAATTTTTCCCGTTTATTCTATTTGAGAATTTTATTAATACCACAAAGGTGAAAATTATTTAAAACCACTTATATTTTCTTTAACACTTTAAACAGTTTAAATAAGTAGTTCATTATTATATATTTAATTCAATACAAAAATCTGCATTTCTTTTGAATATCGGCAATAAATTGCCTCAAACAAGAACAAATAAAAATTAAACCATTTTTGTAATTTTTTGTAATGTATAATTCCCAGTTTTCATATCCAACAAAAATCTCAATTACTCCTTCTGTAACTATAGACATTACACCTGATATGAATTCAGAAACTGGATTTTGTAATTTCCATCCAAATATTACATTAAAAAATTCACAGAAAACTACAGAAAACAGAACATCTATGGCTGATTCTACATATATATACACATTCGGATTCACTACCGGTTCTCTAATGATTAAAGAATGCGTAAAAACGTCTGAGCTTTATCTGAAAAAAGGAAAATGGAACAGTGTCAGAGAATCACTCAATACGCATAATATCCTGCAAATTCGAACTTTATCAAGCAGAAAAAGACTCACAAGTGAGGTAATCGGAAGACTAAAAAAACTAACTTCTGCACAGCTTGAACTTTTTGCCAAAGGAAACTTCGCAGAGCAAAAAGCTATAGCCTGGCTGGCAGTATGTAAGAAATACAATTTTTTAGCGGATTTTGCTCAGGAAGTAGTAAGGGAAAAGTTCCTGAAACTTGATTACAATCTTACCAAAGATGATTACCGTATATTTTTCAATGCAAAAATTGAATGGCATGAAGAATTGGAATCGCTCAAAAAGAGTACAAAACAGAAAATTGAACAACAGGTCTTCAAAATGCTTAAAGAAGCAGATATTATTGATTCTAAAGGTACTATCATGCAGGCATTTTTGACTCAGACAGTTATTGATGCCATAAAAGACGATAACAAATCTTTATTATCAATATTTCCAGTTTTCGACAATATTACCGGGATATAACAGTGAAAGAAAATCTCCAAAACGCACCGCTTTCTGATCGGTTTGAACATCTGGTTGCACTCATTTCTTCCCCCCGTTTTCTTAAAAAAGAGGGACTTGGAAATGAAGTACCATTTTTTATCTGCCCCTTTAAAGTATCTGAAACAATTGATATGCAGAAAATACAGTACAGACTTGTAAAACACCTCGAACAGAAGGGCGTAGCAGTGCTTAGCCTTAATCTCTACGACATCTGTATCGATATTCTTAAAAAGAACGGTGACTGGGAGTGGCTTATTGAAAATGAAAAGGCAAGTTCAAAAAATGAGCTCCTGGAAGACATGCAGTCGATGCTGGATGTGGAAACCATTATTATCCCGGAAATAGCTGAGCGGATGAAAAAGATTCATTTTGATGTCCTGTTTCTTACAGGTGTTGGTGAGGTTTTCCCATATATCCGTTCACATAATGTCCTTAACAATTTACAAAGCACTGTTACTGAACAACCAGCAGTTCTGTTTTTCCCGGGAGAGTATAAACAATCTCCTGAACGGGGTGCTTCATTGGAACTTTTCGGTAAACTCCGCGACGATAAATATTACCGCGCATTTAACATCTTTCATTGCGAAATCTGAGGGTACTCATGAATCTAATCGATATTTTCGAAAGACCGGTTGACCGCCCGTTAGAGGGTGTTATCAAAGCTGATGACAATCGCAGTCTTCTTCAGGAAGTTGAAGAGTATGTGCTGACCCGTGAAGTTGAAAAACGATTGTCCAGTTTTCTGGATGCCTATAACACCGACCCACTGGCATCATCAAAAAATACTGCCTATGCAAACGGAGTCTGGATATCCGGTTTTTTTGGGTCAGGTAAATCGCACCTTTTAAAGATGCTTTCGATGCTCCTTGAAAACCGTACAATTGATGGTAAATCGGTTCGGGATCTGTTTCTTTCGAAAATAACCAGTGATGAGATCCTGGCTTCAGAATTGAAAAAAGCCTGTTCCATCCCATCACAAAGCATCCTGTTCAATATCGATCAGAAAGCAGATGTCATCTCCAAAACACAGGCTGATGCATTGATATCTGTTTTTGTCAAAGTTTTTGATGAACACTGCGGGTATTATGGTAAACATCCTTTTGTCGCGCAGTTTGAAAGAGAACTGGATTATGAGGGAAAACTTAGTGAGTTCAAAGAAAAATTCTACGAGTACTCAAAAAAGGATTGGGATTTCGGGCGTGCCCGTGTAAACCGTTTCTCTAATGAAATCGATAAAGCATATACCGCAGTTACAGGACAGAACATAACCGGTATAATTGCCAAGTTTCGCGAAGACTACCGCCTTTCTATAGAAGACTTTGCTGAACAGGTTCATGATTATATCCAGCGCAAAGAAAAGGGATTCCGCCTTAACTTTTTTGTGGATGAGGCAGGTCAGTATATTGCCGATAACATCAAGCTCATGACCAATCTGCAGACAGTAGCGGAAAGCCTTGCAACCAGATGTAATGGACGTGCCTGGATCATAGTTACTGCACAGGAGGATATGAATACAGTTGTTGGTGAAATGGGAAAACAGCAGAGTAATGACTTCTCAAAAATTCAGGCCCGGTTCTCTAACCGGTTAAAGCTGACTTCACAAAATGTTGAAGAGGTAATTCAAAAACGGCTCCTTCAGAAAAAAACAGATAGTCTTGATCTGTTAAGTGATATATACCACGAGCAGCACGGCAATTTTAAAACACTTTTTGATTTTACCGATGGTTCACAGACATACAAAAATTTTAAGGATAAAGAGCATTTTATCTACTCCTATCCCTTTATACCTTATCAGTACCCGCTTTTCCAGGCTGCAATACAGAGTTTGTCTGATCACAATGCTTTTGAAGGAAAACATAGTTCCGTTGGTGAGCGATCGATGCTTGGTGTATTCCGTGAAGTAGCAATCAAGCTTAAAAATAAAAAAATAGGCCAACTGGCCACATTTGATCTTATGTTTGAGGGGTTACGTACTGCACTTAAAAGCAAAACCCAGTCATCAATACACAGAGCCGAACAGCACCTTCAGAACAATTTCGCGAAATCCCTTCTCAAGGCACTGTTTCTGGTTAAATATGTTAAAGGGTTCAAGGCAACTGTACGCAACCTGAGTATCCTGATGCAGGAGAGTTTTGGCCAGAACCTGGCAAATTTGCGTAAAGATGTAGAGGAAGCCCTGGCACTTCTTGAGCAGGAAACCTATATACAGAGAAACGGTGATCTGTATGAGTTTCTTACCGATGATGAAAAAGATATTGAGCAGGAAATTAAAAACACCGATGTTGACGGAAAAGACGTCTCCGAAGAGCTGGCAAAAATAATCTTTGACCAGATAATAAAGGATAGAAAGATCCGGTATGATGAGAACGGGCATGATTATGCCTTCAGCCGTAAACTTGATGATCAGCTTTTTGGCCGTGAATATGAGCTTGCTGTACATGTGATCAGTCCGTTTAATGAAAACTGTGAAAATATAGACATACTTAAGAGCAATACACTGGGTAAACCGGAAATCACAGTTGTTCTTGCACAGGACGATCGTATTTACAGGGATCTGATTCTGTATAAAAAGACAGAAAAATTTGTGCGGCTTAACCAGGGAAGTGCCCAGCAGGAAATAAAACAGAGAATACTGATCGAAAAAGCACAGCAAAACAGCAGAAGACTCAATAATCTTCTGCAACGCCTGAAAGACCAGATTGGTAAATCGTGTGTGCTTGTAAGTGGTGAAGAGATGGAGACTGGAACTGTTGATGCAAACACAAAGGTTGTCAAGGCTTTCCACGATCTGATTACACGCGTGTATCCAAACCTGCGCATGTTGCGAAATACTGCCTGCAGCGAGGAAGATATACTGGACTACTTACAGGAGAGTGGAAATACTCTTTTTGGAAATGATGCAGTAGCGATGAGTGAACCTGAGCAGGAAATGATGTCGTTCGTACAGACAAACAGTAACAATTCGGGCGTGCGCACTTCGGTGAAAGGGCTGGTTGAAAAGTTTGAAAAGAAACCGTATGGATGGCAGCTTGGGGCAATACTTTGTATAGCTGCGAAACTGTGTGCCAGAGGTAAAATAGAGGTTCGTAAAGACAGCAGAATTCTTGAAGACCATGAGCTCGCTAATGCACTTCGAAATACTCAGGAACATTCAAAACTTATCTTGATTCCGCAGGCAGAATACACACCTGCTCAGATAAGAGCATTGAAGGAGTTTTATGGAGATTTCTTTAATACAACAAGCGATTCAAATGAAGCGAAAGTATTAGGAAAAGATGTCGCTGAAGCATTCACCCGAAAAACGGCTGAACTGGAAGAATATGTAAAAAAATACTCACAGTTTGTATTTATGTCCAAACTGGAACCGGTTATTACAAAACTTAAAGAACTGAGCGGTAAACCTTACTCTTTTTACATAACAGAGATGCTGAAAGAAGAGGATCAGCTTTTTGATCTGAAAGAGAAAATTATTGATCCAATTGTAACTTTCCTTAATGGCAAACTGCTACAGATTTATACTGATGCTTTGGATTTTCACAATATAAATAAACCCAACCTGAACTATCTGCCATCAAATGAGGTTTCTTCACTGAAACAACTTCTGGAAGATCCTGAGGGGTATAAAAGTAGTTCTGTACAGGCTTTGAAAGCAGTTTTTGAGAACTTGCGTGAAGCATTAAAAAACCAACTTTCTCAAACTATCGAAAAAAGCAGAGAAAAGATAAAAAAGTTTCAGAACAGAGTTGAGCAGATGCCTGAATATAGCGTACTTACAAATGATCAGATTGACGAAATACGGTCACGATTTACAGAATTTGTTACGCAATTGGAACAGCAGACACTAATCCCGGTAATTCACGATAGTGTCCGCAGGTTCGAGGACATTGATTACATACAGATTCTGAACAGAGTTGAACAACTGGGAAGACCGCAGGAGAAGCCTGAATCTGTTTATGATACAAAAGATAATTTTGAAACCGCAGCTTCCAGTTGTAAAGAAAACAGCAAACCAAAAAAAAGTTTCGTTTCCGTAAAAGATATCGAAACAGGATTTAATAAACCTTTTCTGGCTTCTGAAGATGAAGTCGAGGAGTATATAAAGGCGCTGCGTAAAGCGATTATGGAAGAGGTCGGGGCTGGTAGACGGATAAGAATATAATGAAAATCAACTTTTATTAAGTACGGTACCGGTTACAATCCTGATTTTGGAGGATGTTTTAAAACGCAGAGACCGCAGAGAAGAGCAATTCAGGTGAATATATAAGCAAAGTTAGTTCAGGAAGAAATAATAAAAACTATGGATACAGCTAAGTTAAAACGTTTTGCGCAAGACGCCCGCCGCATGCTCATGGAGCAGGTGGAAACCAAACTGAAAACCGTGCTCAGTGAAGATTCCCTTGCACGAAGAGAATCAAAAGATGCGGTGAAATCTCTCGAAGATGAAATAAAAAAAACATCCAGCAACCGGGTAGTTCAACGGGTTGCATATATCTGGTTCAACCGGCTCTGTGCATTCCGTTATATGGATGTAAATCGTTATACAAAGGTTCTTGTAGTTTCTCCGCAGGAGGGGTATACGCAGCCGGAGATTCTTGCTGAAGCGAAAGCCGGACATGTGCATGATGATCTGCTTCCCTTGGTAAATAAAGATCGCCTGATGGGGCTTCTGAGCGGCAATGTGCAATCTAACGAACCGCAGCAGGAAGCCTACAGGATGCTTCTGGTGGCAAGTTGTAATCAGTACCATAAACTGATGCCTTTTCTGTTTGAAAAGATAGAGGACTATTCGGAACTTCTTTTGCCAGATGATCTTCTCTCAGAAAACTCTATCGTAGCTCTTACGCGAGAAGCTCTGTCTCCAGAAAACTGTGAGGATATAGAGGTGATAGGATGGCTTTATCAGTTTTATATCTCCGAAAAAAAAGATGCTGTATTTGCAGATCTGAAAAAGAACAAGATGATCACACCGGAAAATATCCCGGCAGCAACGCAGCTTTTTACACCACATTGGATCGTCCGGTACATGGTAGAGAATTCACTTGGGCGGTTATGGTTACTAAACCACCCGGATTCCAGACTGATAGACAAAATGGAGTACTACATAAAGCCGGAGCAGGAGGAAACCGATTTTCTGAAAATAAACTCTCCTGAAGAGATAAAATTATGCGACCCGGCGTGCGGTTCCGGTCATATTCTTGTATACGCTTTTGATCTTCTGTATTCTATTTATGAAGAGCAAGGATACGATACAAAAGAGATACCTGCACTTATTCTTAAAAACAATCTGTTTGGCATAGAGCTCGATGAGCGTGCAGGAGAGCTTGCCGCATTTGCTCTTGTAATGAAAGCGCGGGAAAAATACCGCCGCTTTCTGAATAATCCGGTGCAGCCCAATATCTGTGTGATGCAAAAGGTTGAATTTGATGAAGAAGATCTTGAATCTTACATGCAGCGTGTAGGAAGAGATCTTTTTACTGTGAATCTCGAAGAGACATTGAAACAGTTTAAAGATGCTGATAATTTCGGATCACTTATCAGGCCTTCTGAAACAGATGTGACAAGTGTTCTAAAGCTTCTGGAATCTAAAGGCGTAGAGGGAAACCTTTTTTTGGCCAGTACACATGAGAATGTATTGAAGATATTGAGAATGGTGGAATATCTGAGTCCGCGATACCACGTGGTGGTTGCAAATCCGCCCTATATGGGCGGGAAAGGGATGAATGCTGAACTGGGAAAATTTGCTAAAGAAAACTATCCTGATAGTAAGAGTGATCTGTTTGCTATGTTTATCGAACGCAATCTGGATTTCGTAATGAAAAAAGGTTGCGTTGGTATGATAACTATGCAGAGCTGGATGTTTTTGTCAAGTTATGAAAATTTGAGAAAGAAAATACTGAATAATGACACAATCCTTTCCATGGCACATTTGGGGGCTCGAGGTTTCGATAGTATTGGCGGTGAGGTAGTTCAGACAACATCTTTTGTGGTGGAAAAAGAACAAAGAGTAAAACATAAAGGATATTATTTAAGACTAGTTGATGGTGGAAATGAGACAGCTAAACAAAACGAATTAAAGGAGAATCGGTTTAAAGGTGATTTAAAATTTACAGCAAGTGCTGAAGATTTCGGAAAAATTCCTGGGAGTCCGATTGCGTATTGGGTTAGCTTTAAATTACGTGAAACATTTCAAAAATTCGAATCATTTAAAAACTCTGCTATAGCATGCCAAGGACTTGCAACTACTGATAATGCTCGATTTATTAGATTATGGCATGAAGTATCCAAAAAGCAAATATGCTATGATGCTAAAAATAGCAAAGAGGCTTATCAATCAAACTGTAAATGGTTCCCTATAGATAAAGGTGGTTCATACCGGAAATGGTATGGCAACAATTTATACTTAGTTAATTGGGAGAGTGATGGAAAACAAATAAGAAAGGCGATTATAGAAAAATATCCTTATTTAAAAGGAAATCCTGATTTCGTTGCAAAGAACCCTTCTAAATATTTTTTACCAGGTGTTACTTGGAACAAGATTACTTCTGGATCATTTGGTGCAAGATTTTCGCCAGCTGGTTTTATCTTTAGTGATGCTGGAATGAAAGCTTTTAATGTCAATTTAGAAGAATTGCATTCAATAAATGGTTTGTTTAATTCTGTTGTTTTCCCATTGTTACTTTCCATTTTATCAGAAACAATAAACTATGAACAAGGAAATATTTCACGTATACCATACAGATCTGGAAACTCAAAACTAGTTAAGTTATTAGAAACTATTTCAAATAAAGACTGGGATTCTTTTGAAACATCTTGGGATTTTACTTCATCACCAATAATTTTAAACAGATCTTCAGAAAATACGATTAAATCAACTTACAATGCTCTTAGAAAGAGATGGCAATCTTCAACCCTAGAAATGCAGTGTCTCGAAGAAGAAAACAATCGAATCTTTATCGATGCCTACGGCCTCCAGGACGAAATCACCCCCGAAGTTCCCTTAAAAGAGATTACCCTTACATGTAATCCCTACTATCGATACGGTGAAGACAAAACTCCAGAGCAGCTCGAAGGCCTCCTCCTCCAGGACACCATGAAAGAGTTTATCTCCTACGCAGTCGGATGCATGTTCGGACGCTACTCTCTTGACAAGCCGGGCCTAATCTTAGCAAATCAGGGTGAAACTTTGGAGGATTATGTTAGGAAAGTGTGTAGTGGGGAGTGTGTAGTGGGGAGTGAAGATGGGGGGGGAAGGAAAGTGTGTAGTGGGGAGTGGGGAGTGTGTAGTAAAGAGAAAAATCAGACTGCTACCAACTATTCACTATCTACTACCCAATATCCAAAAGATGGAGAAAAAAATGGCAAAGGTGAAAAATTACCGGGAACTGATTGTGTGGCAAAAAGCAATGGATCTGGTAGAACTGGTTTATCAGGCAACCAGGGGATTTCCGAAAGAAGAACTCTACGGGTTGACAAGTCAGGTCAGGCGCTCTGCGGTGTCGATTCCTTCAAACATAGCGGAAGGGCAGGCGAGAAAATCGACGGCGGAATTTCTGAATTTCTTATCAATTGCGAACGGTTCAAGAGCCGAGATGGAGACCCAAATACTGCTTGCCCAGCACTTGAATTATGCAACGAGCAATATAACACAACAAATTCTGACTCTCTCGGAGGAAGTCAATCGTCTGCTGAATGGACTGATGAACAGTCTCAAATAACTATCCACTGCCCACTGTCCACTATACACTTTCTCCCCGATGAAGATAATGTGATTCCCCTAATGGATTCTGAATGGTTTGAGGATGATATAGTGGAGCGGTTTAAACGGTTTCTCAAAGTAACCTTTGGCGAAGAACATTACGAAGAAAACCTTCGATTTATAGAGGAAGCGTTAGGTTATAAAACATCAGGCAAAAGCAAGCCCCTTCCCATACGAGACTATTTCCTGAACTCCTTTTACAATGATCATATTAAGACTTACAAAAAACGACCAATCTACTGGATGTTCAGCTCTCCCAGGGGTACTTTCAATGCACTTATCTATATGCACCGATACCGGCCTGATACGGTCAGCCGTGTTCTTAATGAATATCTTCGGGTATTTCGCAAAAAACTGGCTGCTTTTCGTGACAACAAGATGGAGGAGTCGATCTCAAAAGACGCTTCAGCAGGCCAGAAAACTTCTGCTCTCAAAGAGATCGAAAAACTAAACAAACAGATTGCAGAAATTGATGATTATGAAAGAGATATTCTCTACCCGCTTGCAAACGAGAATATCCGGATTGACCTTGATGACGGAGTAAAGAGAAATTATGCTTTGTTTGGAAAAGCACTTAAGTTAATACCGGGATTGAATAAGTAAAATTAGTAACACTAACAGGAGTGTGATGGAATGCCAATTGAATATGAAAAACCGATAACAATTAAAGAGTCAATTGAAAAAATTGATAGTAAGGAATTTCTGCTCCCTGCAATTCAGCGAAAATTCGTATGGCAACCTCACCAGATAATTAGTTTATTCGATTCAATGATGAGAGGGTATCCAATTAACACATTTATGATGTGGAATGTAGAGGCACTCCAGATTAAAAATAACTTTAAATTCTATTCTTTTCTGGATAATTATTGCCAAAGGTTTAATGAGAGTAATTCTCCTTTTATAACTTTAGGTAGAGAAAAAAATTTTAAGGCCATCATTGATGGACAACAAAGGCTGACTTCTATTTACATCGGACTCAGGGGCACATACGCATACAAAAAACCACGTGCATGGTGGCCTGGTCATTGGGATCACAATGTGCTTCCACCAAGAAATCTTTATATTAACCTGTTTAAATCATGCAAAGATGAAGATAGCGATTCATTATTGGAATACAATTTTCAATTCCTTACAGATTCTCAATATAAAAGAGATGAAGGTAAACAAGGTATATGCTGGTACAGACTACATGATGCGTACAAATTGCCCAAGGTAAATCTGTCGCAGATCCCATTTAAGATAGTGCTGCCAGAATTGAAGAAATATGGGTTGGAAGATAATGAGTTTGCACAGGCAACACTTACAAAACTTTATACGTTAATTAATGAGGAAAAAATAATTCATTACTATACAGAAACCAGCCAAGAGATTGATCATGTTTTGGATGTTTTCATCAGGACCAATAGCGGTGGTACACCATTATCTTTTTCTGATCTGCTAATGTCCATTGCTGTTGCCAACTGGGAAGGAGATGCGAGAAAAGATATCGATCAACTTATTAAACAAGTGCAACAAGGAAGCGAAATGGGGTTTTCGATTGGAAGAGACTGGGTGCTCAAGACTTGCCTTATGTTAACTGGCGCTGATATACGTTTCAGGGTAAAAAATTTTGATTCTGAGCAGGTAAAAACAATTGAGAACAACTGGGAAAAAATTAGTAATTGTATTATAGAAACATTTAAACTGATTAAATTCCTTGGGATTAATGATCATTCCCTGCGTGCGAAAAATGCGGCTATACCTATCGCTTATTACTTGTATAATAAACAAGATAATGGTACGGCAATTTATTATTCAATTAATAATTTAGCCTATCACCAGGAAGAACGAAAAGAGATATCCAGGTGGCTCCATATGGTCATTCTGAAGGGAACCTTTGGTGGGCAAGGTGATTCTCTTCTCAGAAAAATGCGGGAAATAATAGATAATAATCTTAATGGACCAATTTTTCCATTGAAACAAATTGTAGAAGAATTCCTTGGAAAAAATAAAGATCTTTGTTTCAATGAGGACTATCTTAAAAACTTATTAAAAATTCAACATGGTGATGCACGGTGCAGGTCAGTTCTTTCCTTATTAAATCCAGATTTGAATGAAAGCCATATTTATCAAATTGATCACTTACACCCAAAAAGTGCTTTCAGTAAAGATGAACTTATAAAATGTGATTTTTTAAAAAATCATGAAGATCTTTTACATTTTTATCTAAATCCTGAAAACTGGAATTCCATACCAAATCTGCATTTATTGAATTCCTCACAGAATTCATCGAAGAATGATCGCAGTCTTGCTGAATGGCTGAATGGTAGTAATAATACATTTCAGAAAAAAGATCTTTTTATTGGAGATGAAATAAGTCTGGAATTTAAAGAATTCAAATCTTTCTTTAATGCTCGTTATGAAACACTTCTCAAAAAATTAAAAAAACGAGTATATTTGAGTGATAGTCTTACTAATAGTGCATCTTCTAATGCTGAATCAGAAAATATTGAACCTGATGAAATAGAACATGTAGACGAAATGGTGATGGATAGTACAGATGGACTCTAAGATTACACAGGCACTCACCAAAATGTTTGAAAAACACCGGATCGTGTTCTGGTATGATGAAAAACAGGAAATGAAAGATGATTATACCGCACTGAACATAGATGGTGTAGAAAAGGTTGAAATTCAGAATAATGAATTTTCTATCAAATACCGGGTTCTTCGTGAACAGCCACATAAGAAATTCCTTATCTATAAATATGGGCCACAGCCACAAGACATCTCAAACTGGCTTCTGGATGTGCAGCTTTCACATGTACAGTTTCGCACCGGAAAGACTGCACTGTGGTTAGGTGAACTGGAACTGGGGCCGGAGTTCTCTGGTTTAATAAAAAAGCACCATGACTTTTTTAACGCTGCAAAACGCAGAGAAGCACTTAGAGCACGATTGAAACCGGATGATACCGTTCTCAATATTCAACTGAAAATGATGGCTGTATGCTGTGGATCTTCTACTGATGCACGTATTGATACTATACTGGAGTCGCTTCTTCAGGAGTACTCTGAGGACAAAAAGGAAAAGATTTCGCTCATCCAGAAGTGCTCACTTGGCCATATTTTCTGGCAGCAACTGGAACGAATCTATGGTTATCGGGAGAATAATCCGTCAATAGAAGACCTTGCAATAGAACTGTTTAAATCCTGCTATACTCTTGATCTGCGTGGAACCGCAAAACTGGGAACAGAAGCACTTGTTTTTCTTAATCGATGGAAAGACAGCATACGCCATAGATCAACATTCGAAAATCTGTCTGAAAAGAGTGCACAAGTACTGGGTATCGAACAGGATCTTTTAAAAAGAGATATCAGGGAACTGGAGCATATCGATTACTTTGAACTGGTTGACCGAAAAATAATCTCTGATCTGGCAAGGCATGTCTGCGATCGGACTATAACACATGAGAAGTGCCAGGGAGTGCTTCGTGCCCGTCGCAACAGCCACTGGTACGACCGGTTCGCAGACTTTTACGAGGCGATTGGTTATGCAACACAGTTTTTTTATTTGTTAAAAAATATAAATCTCCAGATAGAAACTGCTGAGAGTGGGTTTAATAAATATACTTCTACCTGGTACCAGATAGATCAGCTTTACAGGTCCTTTTTCTTCCATTTTCGCAAATCCTCACAAACGCTTCTTAAGCCACTCGCGGATCAGATCGAAAATTTCTACTCAAACAATTTTCTTATGCCTCTGGGTGATTGCTGGCAAAAAGTATTGGACAGACAAACAAGTTGGGAAATCCCGGGACTGGTTCAGCAAAGAATATTTTTCGAACATGAAGTTAAACCGTTTCTGAATACAAACAGGAAAGTCGCAGTAATTATTTCGGATGCACTGCGGTATGAGATCGGTGAAGAGCTTGCACGCAGGATAAGAATGGAAAATCGTTACGAGGCCGAACTTTCTGCTCTTCAGGGAACAATACCTGGTTACACGCAACTTGGTATGGCATCTCTTCTTCCCAATAAAGAGATTTCAATTGCAGAAAATGAAACCGGCACAGTAATAGTTGATGGTATTAACAGCGCCGGAACAGTTAACAGGGGAAAAATCCTTTCATCTGCAGTACCCGAAGGTGCTGTCGCAATTAATGCAGAAGATTTTCTTAAACTGAACAAAGATAATGCACGGGCATTAATGAAGGAAAACCGACTGATATACATATATCATAACCGTATAGATGCTACAGGCGATAAAAAGGAATCTGAGGGGCGCGTTTTTGAAGCTGTTGAAGAAGCTATAGAAGAGCTTCTTGTACTGATAAAGAGACTTGCAGCAGTTAATTTCTCCAATATGATTGTAACCGCTGATCATGGTTTTATTTATCAGAATAATGAACTGGATGAAAGTGACTTTTCAGCATTAAATATTACAGATTCTGGTGTTTTATACAGAGACAGGCGCTTTCTTCTTGGAAAGAATCTTCAGGAACACCCATCTTTAACAGCATTTACAAGCGAACAGGTCGGATTGAATGGAAATATGGAAATACGTATTCCCCGTTCTATAAGCAGGCTTCGGCTTAAAGGAAGCGGAAGCCGTTTTGTTCATGGAGGAACATCGCTCCAGGAGATAGTTGTTCCTTTAATTACGATCAATAAAAAACGAGGAGATGATGTAGAAGCGGTTTCTGTTGAAATACTGAAAGGTACTACATCAACAATAACATCGGGTCAACTCTCGGTTATCTTTTTCCAGAATAAGCCAGTAACAGAAAAAATGAAACCGCGTGTTCTTCGGGCTGGTATCTACTCGGATACCGGTGAACTGATATCCAACTCACATGACCTGACATTTGATTCTCCTTCTGATGATCCACGGGAAAGAGAAACGCCTGTTCGATTTATCCTTTCTTCATTGGCAAATAATTACAATAACCGAGAGGTTTTACTTAAAGTAGAAGAGCGTGAAGGCAAAACTACCCATTATAAAGAGTACCGAACCATACGTTACCTGCTTCGAAGATCATTTACTTCAGATTTTGATTTTTAATGAGGTTATTTTATGAATGAACTAGACAGAAAGATAAATGAGATTTTCCCCGGTCTTGTAGTCCGAAAGGATCTGGTAAAAACTGTAAAAGGTAATGCAATTGTTCCTTCCTATGTTCTGGAGTATCTGCTGGGGCAGTATTGTGCTACATCTGAAGAAGCAAGTATTCAATCCGGAATAGAGACAGTGAAGGATATTCTTCGTAAACACTATGTACATCGTAATGAAGCTAATTTTATCCGCTCTGAGATTGCACGGCTTGGGAACCTCAAAGTAATAGATAAGGTAAGTGTTGATTTCAATAGTGAAAAAGATGTGCATGAAGCCAGCTTTTCTAATCTGGCAATTTCAAAGGTACTTGTTGATACAGAAACTGTAAAGAAACACAAAAAGCTTCTTGTAGGCGGAGTATGGTGCATTTCAGATATTGAATACAGCCCGTCTGAAGAAAAAGGCGTTTGCCCCTGGATTTTGAATTCTCTCAAACCGATTCAGTTATCAACATTTGATTTTGATAGTTTTTTAACTTCGCGATCTGCTTTCTCTACCGATGAATGGATAGATCTTCTTATTCAAAGTATCGGATTTAATCCGGAGATGCTTTCCCGGCGTGGTAAACTTCTTCAGCTTGTTCGTCTTATTCCTTTTTGTGAAAGAAATTATAACCTGATAGAGCTTGGCCCGAAGGGTACGGGAAAATCACATATATATTCGGAATTTTCCCCACACGGGATACTCATTTCAGGCGGTGAAGTGACTGTAGCCAAACTCTTTGTCAGTAATGCCGGTAAATTTCCTAAAATTGGACTCGTGGGTTACTGGGATGTGGTTTCGTTTGATGAATTTGCCGGACAGGAAAAAAGAGTTGATAAGGCACTTGTTGATATTTTGAAAAACTATCTTGCAAATAAATCATTTTCTCGTGGAGTTGACACGCAGAGCGCGGATGCATCCATGGCTTTTGTGGGAAACACAAAACATAATCTCCCCTATATGCTGAAACATTCCGATCTTTTTGAAGAGCTGCCTTCAAAATACAAGGATTCCGCATTTCTTGACAGATTACATTTATATATTCCGGGCTGGGAAATTGATATCCTTAGAGGGGAACTTTTTTCTGACGGTTATGGGTTTGTTATAGATTACCTTGCAGAAATTCTTAAAACATTCCGTACATACGATTTTTCCAATCGATACCAGAAATACTTTGAACTCTCTAAAGATATCTCTACCCGTGACAGAGATGGTATAAATAAAACTTTCAGCGGGCTTATGAAAATATTATTTCCACATGAAAAATCATCTAAAGAAGAGATCGAAGAGGTATTGCGATTTTCTATGGAAGGCCGCAAAAGAGTTAAAGATCAACTTATGCGAATAGATTCTACTTATAAAAAGGTGCGTTTTTGTTACATAGATCTTGAATCCGGCAAAGAATATTGTGTCAAGACACTCGAGGAAGTACAGTACCCTCGTCATTATTACAAAAATGGTGAAGGTGAAGAGTCTACTGAGGAAACAGAACAACCGGTAGCTGAGCAGGTCTCATTTGATTTTTCTTCCAAAGCAGATTCTGAAAAAGAACCAAAGCCTGGACATAAAGAGTTTAGAGAGAATCAGACGGGTGTTACATATTATGATTTATTTGCAGATTATCTACGTGGAGCGCGTCGCATTGTGGTAACTGACCCATATATCAGGCTGTTTTATCAAATCCGCAATTTTATGGAATTTATTGAAACAGCTCTTGGTTTGAAGGGTGATGATGAGGAGCTTCATATTCATCTGGTTACAGTAAAAGATGAACAAAAGGGACAGCTTCAGCAAAACTCTTTTGAAGAGATCAGGAGAAACTGTGCAGTTGCAGGGGTAAAATTTACCTGGGAATTTAATAATTCTTCAACACTCCATGCCCGTCATATTGTTACCGACACCGGCTGGAAGATATCGCTTGACAGGGGTTTGGATATCTATCAGCATTATGAGATGAACAATTCGTTTTCTCTTTCGAATAGGATGCAGAGGTATAGAACAGTTAAGGGGTTTGAGGTTACGTATCTTAAAATTGAGGAAAATGCCAAATAGACTTTTTTAAAATGTAATTTTTAATTCCGTAGTAAAAGGATATGCACATGCTGCAGGATAATAAAACGATTAAGAAGATTGAAGAATTTCTTAATAAGACATTTAGTTATGATAATAATAATACAAATGAAAAATACATTTACGGGATAATCGATATACTCGAACGTATCGCAGATACTTTAAGATTTGAATATTCTTATACTAAAACCAATATTTCACTGGAAGATTTCATAAACAGCAAAATTTTGATTGATAAAAATCACCTAAAAGTTTCCTGTTCTAAATATGGTAATGTTTTAGGTTCCGGTACTCCCTCAATTTCTTTTCAGCCACAATTATTATATTTTCTGTTATTAAATCATAAAAAAGAATACAGGGTTTTGGATATCATACATTTATTTATTAAGAAGGTAAAACCTAGCCTTACCATATTGGATTTCAAAAAAACAGAAACAGGAGCAATAAGGTGCTACACGAATACTCGTTTTGCAGCAAACACATTGCGTGATTACGGTCTGTTAAAATTTACTAAAAAAGAAGCATATAAGACCTGGGTACTTTCTTTACCCGGGTTAATTGTTGCATCGGAATTGAAAAATGAAAAATCGACCTGGCAAATAGATAAATATGATATAAAACATAATGGATTCCAGATACACCATATCATTCGAGAAGCATGGGATAAAATCAAAAAGTATGATGATTTTATTTCGTTCCTGTTCAGTATATGTAAACCGGAAGCGATACTTTTTCCAACCCATAAGGAAATAATTGACACTGCTTATGAATATCTGGGCAAATATTGGTCCATAATGAATAATGCTAATATTTCAAATGCCGAAAGAATAAAATTATCTGTGGAAATGATTAAGAAACTTGAAGCTTTACCAAATATGGATAATTTTATTATGAATTGTCTAATCATATAAATGTTTTAGATAACACTAAGAGCTAAATACAGATTTATTTTAATTTTTTTAATTTTATTGAGTACTGTTAAAAGTAGTAAAAACAAACCTAAAAATTATTACATCAGGCATTTTTTTTCGGTGCGACCTTACCTTATTGAATCAACAAATCGTCTGTGTAATATGAGTTTTCTCCATTCTCATCTCTCCAATATATAAGATTCATTTTATTTTCCATTGCAATTCCTTGCTTTATCGCTTTACTTAATTCCATAGCAGTGTAAATACTTTCATTGATTTCTATTTGATTTTTAAGGCTTTCTTCTATAAACTTTTTGGATTTTTCTTCCAAATCTTTACGTTTCTCTCTTTTACCAGCAAGCCAGGCAGGCATTCTTTTTTGCCACCAGTTCATATCATTTATAACCGTTTCCATATCACTTTTAATTTCATTAATTTCTTCTGCATTATTTTTAATGTTTTTCCATAATTTATTATAATAAATAATTTTTTCTTTAAACTGATACGCAGATTTTTCCATATAACCAGGATTTTCCTGTATATTCAATTTCATTTTCAATAAATCGATTCTTATATCCATTATTGAAGAAACGATAGCCATAAAAGCATCAGCCTGCTTAAATCTCAGATCTTCCATATCCATTTGCATTTCAATTTTTTGGCTCCTGTATAAATAGTTATACCTTTCAAAAATTGGATTAATCTTATCTTCCAACAGTGCCAAACGAATAGTCATATCATGTGTAAATTGGTTTGATATTGAGAACTGTTCTTCTATTTCAGCGATTCTGTTTGATGCACTAATAACTTCACCTATAAAAGTTGCTTCATCCCTTTTTATAATTCTGTTTACAGTCTTCTGAATATCATCAAGTTTTTTATTGACAACTTTAAATTCATTCATGATAGTTATCGTTGAAATTGCCTGAAATGCTATTAATGGAGCAATTACAGGCATCAACGCTCCTGTAACTGGAATAAATGGAGCCTGGCCAATTATACCTCCTGCTCCCATAACTGCACTTCCAACGCCATTGCCGATACTCATTAAAGTTGCAGGGTTTGCTGTTGCCATAAATAATTTCCCGGATGTAACGGCTGAAATACCCAAAGAACCCGTTCCTGCTCCTATTAAAGATAGAATAGTTTTAGGAGAAGATGTTCCACCATTTTTAATGTGATCTCCTTCAACTAAAAATCGATTATTAAAATATCTGATTATCTGCTCTCTTATTTTTCCATTGAAAGATAATAATGCTATTTCGGAATTACCGATACTATTGTTATACTTTCTGACAATGATTTTGTTTTTTTTCCAAAACGGCAATTTCATCAAACATCTCCTATTTTAAAAAGAACCATGTGCAAGAATAATTTAGTTTGCTTTCATTACCGGGCACTAAACAAATAATCCCAACTATGTTCCTGTTGTTCTTCTATTTTACATTAATCCAACAGTGTTTTAAACCATTTTTGAAATCTTTTTCTGTCATTCTCTCTCTCTCCATAATATGTATTGTTTGCACCATAATCATAAACATTTGAGAAAACAACCATATCAAAATTGTTTTTATCAATACATAATACGATAATTGCCGATCCACCTTCTTTAGGTATTTTGCAAGCAAAAGCGACATTTTCATCTATTCCGTTTTCAAGATTCAAATTATCTAAATTATATTCCTCTTCTTCAAAATTAGAATAATCAAAAAATATTTCCATTATTTTTTCCGATTTATATCCAGTATAATCAAAATAATATTCATATAAATCATAAAATTCCAACACTTCTTCTATTACGCTATTATATGGTATGCATTTTAGTTCATCGTTTTCCAAAGTAGTCCACAAAGCCTGCTGGCCAAAAGTAAATGCAGCTAAAACAAAAATAAGAAAAACAGAAT
>JAAYEB010000085.1 GCA_012728995.1 Fibrobacter sp.
ATGTAATCCTCCCCGATCAGTATAAAAATATAATAAACTTTTACCACTGAGCATTTCCTTATATTCACCCCACTTTTTCTGCATTACTCTACGTCCACTTACTTTAGCAAAATCTCCCCATAAATCAAAACCAAGTTCGGAATTCTTCTCTAATATTACAACGCGGGATGATGTCGATATTGTTACAAACCCTTCATCATCCATCTGATCAATTTCATTGATTCTCAAGCTGTCCACATTAACAATACTCAATTCAAACGGGTGTCCAACCAAACCATTTTTAAGCAGATTTCCATTCTCAGCCTCAACAGAAAATATCTTGCTCACAAGAATCCATTTCTCTCCTACATAACTCAGTAAACCATTGTTAGATACTCGAACCTGTGTTTTTCCCGATGTCTGTGAAGTATCCCTTATAACTGCACGATACTCATCAATACTCTCAATAAATATCTTCTTCTCAGTAGAATCTTCACCTATAACATGAAAACTAAAAGACGCATTGCTTCCTGCAAAATTACTGTCTATTTCTATAATCCTGCGCTCATGATGAATCAAAACCTCCGGATCAGGTACATTATACAATGTATCTTCTGTGTTATTAGTAATTTTATCTGATCAACCGGGGCACCGAACACACAGTATGTTTTTTAAAAGATTTTATGGATCGCCGAGCGCACACGACCCACACGGTAGTGTATTGCGGCTCTGTAAATCCCTCTTGTGGGCGTGTGGAAAGGTGTGTATAGTCCCGGGGTTTTTGAACCATTGATGAATAATTGGAAAAAAATGAAGCAGTCTTAAAAACAAAGAATATTTATACTATTGTAAATTTACTATCTAATATTCAATATTAATCATTCTCATCAAAATGGATATCAACAGTATCAAGATCTTCTGCTATATTGAAATATTTACGAAAACGAGGAGAACTATATTTTTCTTTGGTCTGTAAAACATTACTTATTATTTCTTTAGCATGTTTAAAATAATTTTTCTGTTCTTTGTGCTTTTTTAAAAATTCCTGATAATCCTTATTTTCAATTCTCTTTTTTAAAACATATAATCTTTCAATACAAAATCTATACTCTTCTTTATATAATTGTATCAATAATGTATCAGCATCAATTAAATGGGTTGGTTCAATCTCTTTTAACATTCCTCTGCAAACAATTTGTGCAACACTATCTTTTGTTTCATCACTTCGGCTTTTATAGAAAACCCATCTTTTTAAATAGCTTGCATATAGTAAATATCTTAAGCTGCTAGACCCACTATCTGCAATATACTCTGCAACCGGATACCATGCTGCAGAACTCTGAAAGAGAGCTTCTGCTGCAAATTTTGCAAAAACCTTATCACCATTTACACCATGCAAAAGTCTTTTCATTGTGTTTATCGCTGTTGAATCTCCCTCTATACAAAGTATGTATAGTAATATTCCGAACTCCTTATCATAAGGATTATTAATCATTCTTTGAGGCCATCTCTTTACATCAGGTTCTATATCCCTCGCAATAACAAACGTACTGCATATCAACTCTTCTTTCGTTATACCTAATTCTTTTGAATGATACTCTAACCATTTCTTCAATGTTTCAAAACGCTTGATTCTATCTAATGATGCACGCCTTCTATAACTGTCTATCAATCGCATTTTAATATCTTCTCGAGAATTTTCAGTTTCTCCAGATAACAGTGTAATAAAGAAAATTAATAATAAATAAGTTTTATTTTTCACTTTTTACCTCATTCGTGTTTTGGATCACGGAAATGTATTGAACCACTATATAATATTTCCATATCTTCTAAACCAACTCTGACTTTTTTTATTTCATAACTTTCTTCACCATAATTTTTTGCAACTCCCCAAACTTTTCCTCTTGGGATATCCAATTCACCAGTGTAATCAGTTTCCACACCGTACATCAATAATCTTTTTAATATATTATGATAACTGTATGTCGCTTTTGTTGTGTCATAAAAACAAGCATCCGAATTGCAATCCAGAGGCAGAAGTGCAACTGACGGCAGAGTGTCTTCGGGTACACTTGTTTCATCTGGAGCAATATCATATATATCATCCAGACCTGATGCATGTCCCAGTTCATGAGCTACTGTACGAGCTATTAAAATTATTGGCTTTTTTATAGTATTGTAATAAACTGCAACTGCAGTTCCTCCCAGTGTATTTAACCCGGCAGAATTATCGTATAAAGATTGTACAAGATAAATTTCTACTCCATCTGTTGCACTATCCAGGTCTACAAGATCAAAAAACACTTCTGAACTATCTATTTCTCGAAATTTTGGCAATGCCAATGAATCATTAATTGCTCCAGCCTTCCCACGATCAATATCATGTCTTACGAATTTCATTGCTACCTGTTTGTAAATTTCATTCACTTCATATAGAATCATATCCAATTCACTATCAGTGAAATGCTTATTTCCTTCATCATCGTATCCAACATAAAAAGTTGTTTTAATCTTATTTTCCTTCAACTGCATTGTCTGGAATTCTGGTACTGGGCCCTGTTTTCCAGGAAGTTCAACTTTCACTACATTATCGTTATCAATTCCTCTACGTTTGGATTTTATTCTTCCCTCTTTCCCATACTCATATTCTTTTTCTATTCGAACTTCTCTCTGATTTCCAGATCTCCATATTATCTTTTCTCCCGAAAATGACGGATCTGCTCCCTTAACATCAATACGAAAAACACTATAATCTTTCGTTCCTAATCCGCTGGGATTTTCAACAGGTGGTGAAACTACTGCAAAATTATCCGCATTCCTGTTTGACACCGGCTCTGCAATCACATTTTTCCATACAGTGGAAACAAGAATCTTCTCTGCCCTGGTTTGCACTATACCAGTTTCTCCATCACTCTTTTCCCTTACCATTACCGTAAAACTGTTCTCCCCACCCGCTTCTGCTATAATATACCCTTTCCCCTTAGATAATATATCCGAAACATAACAGCTTCTGGTAAGAACAATAGAATTTGAACCCTTTTCACCATAAGTACCAGTAATATCAGGTAAAATCTGCGTTTTAGTATCAGGAGAACTGTTACTTACAAATAACTTTATTCCGTCCGTTACCTCTAAAACATACTCTTCCTTGTCCTCTCCCCAGAAGTTTCCCAGATCTCCCGGAGGTGTCAGTAATAATTCATACGAATACCCTACTATCGTATCAAATGAATTTATCTGGCCAAATGCAAGAAACAAATCCCCTGTGCTTATATATTTATCAATAACTATAACCGGCTCCATATTCCCATTCAATAACTTTTTAACCCTTAACTGTACGGTGCTGCCGCCGGGCCCATTTGATTCCAGTTCTGCACTATATTGGTTTCTTTTATTTATAGTAAGACGGTTTATCTCAGCTTCTGTACCCTGTGCCTTAAATTCTGTTACTATATTCATCTTATCAAAATATGCGCTGTCTATTGTTATAAGTTTCTTCTCGTTTTGAATTACCGCAGAGTTATTCTTGTCTTCATATATTTTTTCCTTACCATCTTCCTGCTTTAGTGTAAAAATTTTAAACAAATTCGCTCCATAGCCACTTACCAATGTACCTGTAATATCTCTAAGCGTACTTTTTTCTTCAGCCAAAGAAAACTCAGTGTTTATCGGTTTTATTACCCCTGTTGTATACTGTATGGGTAACCTGACAGAATGTATACCTGTATAATAAACCTGCTTGCTGGTGTCCCCTGCAATATTGCCTTTAACCCATAATCCGCTTTCCTTAAATCTATTAAACTTTGCTGTATCATTTGCCGGAATAATAATTCTATGTTGCCCCTCTATTATAGCATCAGTAAACATATTCAAACTATCCGTACCATTTGCTATATATAATTTAATGTTATCCGATTTATTAAATAAAACTCCTGCTCCACAATTTTCTGAAACGCTGTAATCATTAATTTCACATTCATAATACAATCTCGTATATCCCTCATAAAAAGCATAATTTTTCCGTTTTCTTTTCTGCTCTGCCGTATCATAATCCAGTACTGTACCGTGATTTTTCACATACACCGGATCAATAACCGGCTCCTTATTCCATTGAAGTACTTTTTCGTGTATTTTTTTCAGCCGCTGTAATCCGTTTTCAGTTGTACGTATGGTTCCCCAGTTACGGGCAACATTATCCATAAACTGTATATAATTAGTAAATATCCCCTGAGAAGCTTCAATACTCTTTGGTAATGGACTGTTATGTGATAAAGAATGATCAAGCATAGCACAAATAAGTAACTTTGCTTTTACAGTGTCTCCAGATGATATAGAACCCAGACCTCCGGGATAAATCGG
>JAAYEB010000086.1 GCA_012728995.1 Fibrobacter sp.
CGGACTTGATGCTAACTGGCACGATTCTGTCAGTATTGTCCGGACATGTTTATTGCCGGTTTTTGTGATACCCTTTTTACGTTCTTTTCCACCAGAGCTGTATTCTGCGACATCAAGACCAACATAAACTATATTTTTTTCAGACATTGGATGACCCTTTCATAGGTAAGTTAAACAGTTATTATTATAACATAACTTATTCTGGTAACCAGTCCACGATAAATGAGAGTGGTCATCCATAATATCTGTCACTTGGATTTTTCTTGAAGAGGATTCAAGATATAAGATGTTTATAATGGATTTAGTTGAACCAGATAAAAGAGCAGTTCTATTATCTGTTTTAAAACATTATAATAAATTCGTGTATCCTTTTTTTTCAATTCCGTTACATTCTGCTCTGATAAGATAAATTCCATTTCTGAATCCCTTATTGATATGAAGGTTCAGAGTTATATCTTACTTACCCCTTTTTTCAAACTATTTTTATCGTTGTCGTGAATTTGGTAGTTATTCTGGCATAATAGTAATTTAAAATTAAACTGAAGATTGAGATCAAACCGGTTTTTCATGGTATAAAGCATTTAAATATAAGGTATTTGTAAGAGTTTTACATGTGTACCCAGGAAATCAAAATTTCTATCCGCCCTGGTTCATCGGCTGTTTTAAGATTTGCGCAACTTTGTTTTATTGCATTTAATTAAAAATCATTTAATTGTATCAGCAATTATCGCAAATTGTTTTGCATCTGAACTGATCGACTTTTTCAATAATCAGAACCGCTGTGATTATCTCATACTGACATCACGGGAATTTTCCAGTGGCGCAGAAAAGTTTTAGCCGGTACATTTGTGATCATACTGCGTTCAGACGATAGAGTACTTGGTAAACAGAATCTGCACTTGTTTTAGTATGTCAAAATGCCTGAAACTTGTTTTTCGAAAACATGAGAAAAACAAAGATGTTTACGATATGAATCTTTTTAAAAGGGGCTATACACAGGTTTCAATACGCCCCCATCCAGAAGTTACAGAGTTGCGAAAAACTGCCGTGGGGGTCGAGTCCGCCCGGCGAAAATGATAATAGATTTTAAAAAACAAAGACACATGATTCGTATACCGGTTTATCCGTGTGAAAAATTTGAACAGTTTTTAATTTTTAGGTGGTTCCGTTTGTATTTTTAAACACTAACCAAAAAGGAGCCATTATGTCCAGAAAAACAACTCATCAAGCAGTAAAGCAAGCCGCATAAGAAAACACAGGGATGATACATTCAAAATTAAAGTTGTACTGGAATCTTCAAGGAAACGATGACTATAGCAGAGTTAGCATCTAAGTATGAAGTACACCCTAACCAGATTCGGACATGGAAAAAGCGTTTCTGGAAAGGGCTGGTATTGTGAAAAAAATATGTCACGCTATCGGTACTCTACAAGAATTCATTAAATTCCAAATAGCCAAATTCACATGCCCCTTCAATTCTTTAATAATTGAATTACACAATCATTGAATGCTATAATAATAGTTATCACTTAAGATAGTAATCTCGAAAAATCTTTGTCACTTACTACAATCAAGGTTGATATATGCAAATTCAAGGCTCAAATTCAGACCAGATATTTTTAATAATTGGCAATTATATTGACCGTGGCTGGCACCAGGTTGCATTGGGAGCTTGATTCCCGATATATGAATAATATTTTAGAACTCATCAATAATTCCGTAATCTTTCAACAAATCACACATTCAAATCAAATTGGAATTAATGCCTTACACCTGAGTGATGCTAATGAATTTGTCATAACACTGATTTTTAATCCTTCCAGTTGCAAGGCAATTGATCTGATGAAATCGTTTCTAAAAGAGTTGAAGGCAAATAAGCACATATATGGTAAAAAATTATTATCTAAGCATGTTGGCAAGAAGATATTGATTGATTCTGATTTAGAAAAATTAATAGACTCGTTTTGGAAAAAATCACTTTTCTCAAAACACCTGAAGATGTTTAGTCTAATATCTGCAATTATTATTATATTAACTTTTGGTATTTACAAGTTAATTTTAAACACGCCTGAACTGGCAGGTCTTTTTTCAAACCAATCCTTTCTTGAATTGATATACAACCATTCTAAAAAAGATGATGCAAAACTTGCCGTAGTACAAAAGATAACCGGTGAACATTTTTTATCTCGTGTTGCCATTCAGACCAAAAGCTCAAAGATTCGACAAAAAGCAGTTGAACGAATTACGGACAGAAAGCTGTTAATGGATATATTTATCAATAGCACATACTGTTACCAATCTTTAAAATCAATTTCCAATCGGATTGATGATGAGTCCTTTTTTATTTCTGCAGCAGAAAAAACGACCAACCCCCGGGTACAAAAGTTTTTTTTATCCAAAATATCTAACCAGGAAGTCTTGGCAAAGTACACTCAGAATAAATATTCAAAGATGGTTAGAAAAAAAGCGGTGGAATCGCTAACCGATGAAAAATATTTGATCAATGTGGTAAAATATAATAATGACGGGGATATCCGAGAGGCTGCTGCCGGAAAAATCAAAAATAATGACACTTTGATTTACCTTTATGAAAATTATAAAGAGCATAAAAAGGTCAGATTAGCATTAATAAAAAACATAACGGATCAAGATTTTCTACAAAAATTAGCCAAAGGAGAACTTGGGAAACTTAACATTTTTTCAGATTCGTATGCGGCTGCCAAAAAAATTACCGATGAAAAAAAACTAATTGATTTAGCCAGGAATGCAAAAGGTTTTGATGTCAGAGAATTAGCAGTCAAAGCAATATCTGATAAACAGACATTAATACAGATCGCCAAAACTGATAGCCACAGAAATGTTGTAAATGCCGCTATCGAAACAATTGATGATGAAAAAGCCCTGGCAGATATAGCAATAATTCAAAGAGAAGGAATGGCAGTAAACAAGGTGAAATCAGAAGATTTATTGTTAAAAATAGTTTTTAATGCAAAGTCGAGACACACTTTAAATATGGCAATAAATAAAATTAATTCACCAGAATTACTTCGTAAGATAATAAATAATTATAGATATAACTATGGCCGTGAAAAAGCAAAAAAACGATTAAACAAATTAATACAGGAAAAATAAAACCCCGGAATTGTCGCATCCTTATCCTTCATGTTTTGACAACGTCTAAATACCGATCACTCCTGCATATCTTTGGTTTTGCCCATTTTCTGCAAATCAATATTCCCACGTTCAATCCATTGCCAGCTCATTTTTTATTTGGCATATTATCAATTCAAAGATTTTAAATGTCTCTTTCTGCTAAACACCAGGAGGCTTATATGCCACTCAAACGAAAAACGGGGTTTGTAATTCTGATTGCAGCTATCGCACAATGGCCGCAACGCTTTATCCGCCAATGGTAAAGACTGCTGGCAGAACAATATGGAAAAAACCTTCCCCAAGAAAAAGAAAGTTAGCAATTTTAACGAGCGACTAAATACCTCATTCTCTTATTGAACTCTCCGGCTCTCATTTGAAGGATGTAATTACCGGACCTGATTTTTTTCACGTCCCTGTGTAAACTTGCTATTGAATAGTACCCCGGAAGTCGCATTCCATTTATAAGTGAAGACACAACACGACCCTGTATATCAAAAACAGTAATGGTTACATGTTGAGCAGAAGGGAGTTGAAACGCGATCTTTGAACCGTTGATATTCAGATCATATTTTAAAGGAATTTTTAAATGTGATACAATTGAATGTGCAGGATTTGGTTCATCAGTGATATGAATACTCCACCCCATGGCTGTTTCGGTGCCATTGCTTACAAATCGTACGGTGATAGTTCCATCTATGCTTTGTGAAACGACAGTATCTGGTATTTCTGTACCATTCACCATTGCAACAAGCGTTTTTTCTTCTCCGCAGCCACTATAGATCAATAGCGAATCTCTCACTCCATTTGTTTCATTTTCCGAGATTTCCATTGATTCAACAGTCAAAATGATACGATGTTGCTCTTCTACAGGAACCAGGACCAGTTCACCACTGAAATTACTACTGTAATCCCTGTACATCCCTCCATCATCGAAAAACATCGTATCCCTCACCAGTACCTGATTCCCTGTTCCTGATGGCATTACGATTCCTTCTGTTGTCGGGTAATCAAAAGTCGCAGTAAGCTCAATCGGCGAATCAGCTATGGTTGCAATTGCAGTATCTTTTTTGGGGTCATCAAGGGATGCAAGTGACAGAGAATCACCTGCCCATCCTGTAAAGAACATATCTTCTTCTGGTGGTTGATCTGCTGCAATCTCAACAGTGCTTCCAGCCTGATATGTGCCTGAACCACTTCCGTTATGTACAATCAGTCCATACAGTTGCTCAACTTTGAACCAGTTCAGGTCAATATTACCTCCTGTTGATTCGATTCTCCATAACGCTGTGCCTGTATCTGGTGAGATCTTTCCTGAAAGAGATGTTTCCCAAACTCTCCAGCCTGTCTCTGTCGCATTAAATGTGTCAAGAACATTGTTATTGGTAACATCCCTGAGGATCAAAGTGGTTGGATCTGTACGGCAGGAAAAACGATAAAAGATTTGAAAGGTTTGCTTCAGTGGTACCCTGACCAGATACTCTAGAGTGGATTCATCCCCTCTTATTCTTATATGTTCTGCAGAATTATCATCTGTAGTACTTTCCGTAGTTGTATGCTGCTGATAGATGTAGTTTTCTGCCTGCACTGTTGCGGGAAGAGTTACAGGCTGGTAAAAAAGAGCTGTTACAACTGCATTTACGTTGCCAGTTGTAATCGAGGTGGAGCAACTCCACGGATTTTCTATTTCGAGGTTTTCACTCATCCACTTTACAAAAGAACCGCCTTGATTTTGCCTGGGAGCGGTAATGGTCACAGTTTCTCCGGGCTCATAGATTCCACTACCATCTCCATTTTCAACGGTGAGCATAATCTTTCTATCAACCGAGAACCATTCAATCCCGAAACTGCCGGAGAAATTTTCAACTCTCCACACAGCAGCTCCTGAGCTGAGATTCACCAGTCGTCCTGTTATGGTTTCCCAATCATTCCTGGTATCAGTACCAACCATATTGATTGTATCTATCATTGTATCATTTGTCATATCACGCAGGTAAAATCCCGCCGGGCCTTCATGTACAGTAACCCTGTAAGACAGGAGAGCGGTTCCCGAAGAGGTGCTGCTAACTGCATAATCTGCAAAGTCTCCCTGATTAGTCCAGGTAACATAAGATATCCCGGCGCTACCAGGTGTAACCAGAACTCCTTTTTCACAGGCAAAATTCTCTGCATTGATTATTCCCGGTACAGTGTCGGGTTGTGCATGGATTGCGGTTATTGATCCATCTGAATCACCCATTATTATACGATTTTGTCTTTTATATGGGTTATCCAAGGAGTAGTCATCACTGATCCACCTTATAAATATTCCATTTTGTGTAGCTTGACTTGAACCGATTGAGATCTCCTGCCCGGCACCGTACATTCCGCTTCCTGTGCCGTTATGAACGGTGAGCTGGTAGGCGAGTACCTGTTGAGGTCCTATGGTAAAAGTCATGATATTGTCGATTGGGCTTATATTGCCAATATCCATTCCGGAACTGACTCTGTTGTGCCACACTGCTGCGGGATTAGAATTGTCATAGAAACGGTCATTGTGTCCTGCATAAAATGGATCATTCCTGTCTCCGGAGTTACGCATGTTTTCAAGATCTTTTCTCCCATCAGCCTGTATAAGTGCTACATTGGGAATGTGCCCTTGCTTTGTGTTGTCTCCATCCTGATCTATATGCCAGATAAGAAGCCCTTCACCTGGCAGCCCGGAGCTGCGTCCTGTCCTGCGACGGGCTTCAATCATAAAAAGTTCTCTGGAACTACCGGTGGTTTCGCCATAATAGACAAAAGCTGTATGTGAATTGGGCTCGTGTGAATAGAGTGTTCCAAGTGGGCTGTTGGTAATATCGGTGACAGTGATCCATCCAGCAATATATCGAAACCAGGCATTTGGCATCTGGGGATTAGTGGCGGTGTTTATAGTGTTCATGACACAATAACTACCCACCCCATTTGAATGGTCATCATAAGAATAGAGGTCTGGCCAGCCAAAAAGCAGATGTCCGTTCTCATGAACGAATGTTCCCAAAGTCAAGGCATTTCCTATGCTGGTCATCTGATATCTGCTAAATGATATTCCATCAACAGAAAACCTTCCCATGTAGGTTCCCATATGGGGCCACAGGCCATTTGCCCATCCCGCAGTTGCACTTCCTGCATAGAGCACATTGAGACAGATAACTCTGTTACGGTGGTCTGTTGAAAGTTGGGAAAAATCGAACCCCTCATCTCTTAAACGGGTCAGCGCATCAGTTATAAGATCGGATACAGGTCCGTACCCGGGTCCCTGGTCGTAGTAGGACTTTGGATAAGTGACTCGAATGTAAGGGGTTACAATGTTGTTATATCGTACCAAACCATTAGAAACTTCATAAAAATAATCATAGATTGAGCCATTGTTACGGTTACCGTTGTATCCTGCCTGATTGCAGAAATTATCTATCTCCTGTTGTGATACCGTAGCGCGCTGGTCAGAAAAATCGACAAGAAGTGTCAGCCCTGTAACAACCATTGGTTCCGAATCAAGCTCATCATCCGGAGCAGGAGCGAACTGATGGGGAAGATTTCTGAGAGGAGCCTCTGAAATGATCTCATCATAACCAAGTGCATCTTTGACCATTTGCTGTTTTTTTCTGATAGCATTTCTGTTTATACGTTTATTTCTTCTTGAAGGTCGTCTCCGGGAGGAAGTGGATTTTCCATGATAGATCACACCGGTAGAGACATATTCGTTTCCATCCGGAGAAAGTTCTGCGTAACAGATCCAGTTGGTTTGAGGATCTCTGATCAGGGTAAACCCTTCCAGACACTCCACATCCTGATAGAATTCATCACCCCATACCCTCACCGGTACAAGAGAACCATCAGGTTGTCTAAGTTGGAATTCCTCTCCATCGTGAGGTGCAGAGATTATTTGCTGTGAAAAAATTAAAAGTAGAAAGACTAAAGCATTCAATGAACCAGGCAAATTATTTGTGTTCATCAGGGCTCCTCAAAAAATTGTTATCTATCCCAAAATCGTACACCTTTTTCAGTATTTGTAAACTAATGGCGTGCTGTTACTGCTGTTCCTTAAACGTAAGGAGCCTGTTGGCCAAGAAACCACAATCTCGGAATAGTAACAAATAATGAGTGCTTTGCCCAGACCAAAAATGCAGGAACATACCTCTCTGGTATGTCTTCATTTTTTTGCATGTCACTAAACTCAAAATCACACATCTCAGCCTTAAAAAATAATGGTACTAATCAGGCAATAGATTAAATAAAAAAGCAGAAAACGCTTTATATAAAAATATAAGCACAAAAAGTACAGAATTCCAGATTATTTGTATAGGTAATTAAATATAGACCTGCGATAATTTATTTTATTCATTTATAGAATCAGATTGTGCTATTATTGTTAATATAGACAATAACCTTGTACTGCGTACTGCTTAATAATTGCTTGTAAAAACATGGCCACTGATCTTATACGATAATTAAAGAGAGTAAGAGGTTCTCAGAAATTATTTTGCACTTGATACATTTTGAAAGGCCCGGATAACAAGGGTTCCTTGTATCATTGATCTTTAACCTGAGATGTGCAAGTTTTTAGGGAATTTGATTTGCTTAATCAAGCCTGTCTATTATTTCCCTGGAATAGCCAAATCTCTTAAGGTTATCAATATGTTTCCGTGTGAATTCAGAGGTTTTTATTAATGGATATATTTCCTGTACACGATCCTGTAGTTATCTTTTCGATAGTAATGATGGCAGTGCTGGTGGCACCTCTTTTGGCAGAAAGAGCAAGGCTGCCAGGCATAATCGGACTGATTTTCTTCGGGATTATACTGGGTCCGTACGTCACAAATGTACTTGAACGCGACCGGACTATAGAACTTCTTGGAACTATCGGCTTATTGTATATAATGTTCCAGGCCGGGCTTGAAATTAATCTTGAAGAGATAAAAAAGAACAAGCACCATAGTGTGATGTTCGGAATTTTGACATTTATGATTCCCCTGACCTTCGGTACCTTTGCCGGATATTACCTGTTGAACCTCGATTTCCCTTCATCAATACTGCTGGCAAGCATGTTTTCTTCACATACACTGCTTACTTTTCCTATTGTCAGTCGTATGGGACTTGCACAGAAGAAATCTGTAACCGCTACCATTGGGGGGACGATCATTACAGATACACTCGCGTTTGTGGTTTTGGCAGTTATCATTGCTGCAGAAACAGGTGAGCTTGATCTGGCATTCTGGCTAAGACTTGCTGTCTATTCGGGGATCTATGTTTTTTCTGTAGCTTTCTTTCTTCCTAAAATAACAGTCTGGTTTTTTCGGTATTTTATTACAGAAAGTGGTGTTGAAGATTACGTTTTTGTAATTACGTCACTTTTTGTTTCCTCCTTTTTTTCTCACCTTGTTGGTCTGGAACCTATTATCGGAGCATTTCTGGCAGGTTTAATACTGAATCCTTTAATTCCAGGCAAAAGTGTTTTAATGAACAGGATAAGGTTTGTTGGTGACTCGCTCTTTATACCGTTTTTTCTTATCTCTGTAGGCATGCTTATAGATCCATCAGTGCTTTTTACCGAGACCTCCGCCCTCAAAGTCGCTTTTATAATGACTTTTGTTGCATTCTTTTCAAAGGACTTGGCCGCAAGGGTTTTCAGTAAAATTGTAAAATTTACAAAACCTGAACAGGGCCTCGTTTTTGGAATGAGTGTCAACCAGGCTGCAGCAACACTTGCGGTTGTTCTGGTTGCTTACAACATAGGGATTTTCGGGGAAGATATTCTTACCGGTACAATTGTAATGATTGTGGCTACATGTTTTTTTGGTTCTATTATTACACAAAAATATGCCAGAAAACTGGCTCTGAGTGAAAAAGGTGTTCAGGATTTATCCAGTGGAGAAAAGCTCGAAAGAATACTTATACCGATTTCAAGTCACGATAATGTTATAGACCTAATGGATTTTGCATTTTTGCTTCATCCCGACACCAGCCATGAACCCCTTTACCCTCTTCATATTGCACTGGAGGGTCCGGATGTGGAAAAAGAGATAATTGAGGGAGAAACAATTCTGACTAAAGCAAGTGTCAGAGCTGGCGGAGTTCAAAAAACTATTGTGCCGTTAAATAAAATCGACTACAACATTCCATCAGCAATCGTAAGGGCAGTAAATGAACAGAGAATCTCAAAGCTGATTGTTGGCTGGAGTAAAAGCGGACAGTTTATAAGCTCGTTTTACGAAACTACTACAGAAAAAATGGCAAAAATGAGTGACAAGATGATTTTTGTTACCAGAATAGTAAAACCATTGAGCATAATGGAGAGAATAATTTTAATAGTTCCGCCTTATATTTACAGGCAGAACGGATTTATTGATACAGTAAGCTCCTTACAAGAGTTAAGAAAGGCGGTTTCAACCGAATGGTTTATTGTTTCTGAGGAAGAGACTTTTAATGAGATTGTTCACCTTTTTCCTGAGCAGAAACACAATGTAAAACATTTATTTGTCAGAAGCTGGAAAAGAGTTGTCAGGGACCTTGACGGATATGTGGGTATAAATGACCTGATCATTCAGATACTTCCCAGACATGGAAGTGTCGCATGGAGAATGATTTTTGATCAACTGCCCGGAAACCTGAAAAACAGATTCAAAGAGAATAATATCGTTGTAGTTTATCCGTTCCGTAAAGCCCTGGACTATTCGAAAAAAGAACAGGAACATGAGCAGATGGAACAAAACGGCAATGAGGTATTCGAACTTGTACCTGAATCAAATTTTTACTTTAACATACACGAAACCGATCCGCTTCTGCTCTTCGAGAAACTGAGAAGAAACCGGTTTTTTTCAAAAAATGAGAATGTTATTGAGTTGCTCAGTGAAGTGTTGACCGAATTTCCTCTGGAAATGACAAAAGAGATTATACTTATACACAGTAGAACAGATCTTGTTGCCGATTACCAGATCTATATCGCAGTAAACAGAAACGGTTTTGTAATTGATAAACTTGAGGGAAAACATAAGATAATTTTTATACTGCTCTCACCAGAGGATAAATCAACACAGAGTCATCTGAATATTTTGTCCAAAATATCGAGGATTGCTACTATCAGCCGGGTTGTTGATGCTTTGTTGAAAGCTGACAGTTATCAAAACTTTACAGAACTGATGAAGGGCAGCAGGTATTAAAAACAGATCCATTTAAAATATTGTAAACAAGATTAACCAAAACAGTAACAGATCCCCTCACCGAAGATTCTTTTTCGCGTTCTGTTTTGATTTGCATTCTGGACACGATAATTTATCTCCCCTCTTTCATCACTCATCAATAAATATTAATACTGTTGATTCGTAAAATGTATGTTACTTCCTGTTAAACAGGAATCAGGTCAATTACCTGGTATAATTGTTTTCAGGTTGTGGCTGATATAATCAAAATCGTGGTTTACCGTTTCAAAACACAATAATACCATAAAAGAAGACCGGTAATGATGAAAATGGTACTATAAAACCCGTTTTTTTGGTTATACCGGAGAATAAGATGGTTGAGAACCGCAAAACCAGTGGTTAAAAATTATATTATTCCCTAAGGCGCGCTTGTTTGATGCACGCGATTAAATGAATTTATGTCGATTTATGATGTTTTCAGGGAGTTTTTGTGATAGAGCGAAATGATTTGTGCTGGTGTGGAAGTGGTAAAAAGTATAAAAAATGTCATCTTTTTGAAGACATGAAAAAAAAATCTTCATCTTTAGAGAATAAGAAAAGGCAAAAGATGATAAAGACTGCTCAAGAGATTGAAGGGATGCGAAGGGCTGGTGCATTTAACGGACAACTAATGGATTATATCCGTCAATTTGTAAAAGAAGGTATAAGCACAATTAAAATCGACAAACTGGTTTATGAATATACGCTTGATCACGGACACAAACCTGCTTGTCTTGGATATCATGGATATCCCAAGTCTGTCTGTATATCACGAAATAATGTAGTATGCCACGGAATTCCATCAGAAAGAGAGATTCTTGAAGACGGGGACATTGTAAATGTTGACTTGACGACAATTGTGGACGGGTTCTACGGGGATTCTTCGGAAACATTTTTGATCGGAAATGTTTCATCCGAAGTTCGCCGTCTTGTTGAAGTAACAGCACAGGCCATGATTTATGGTATTGATGCTGTGAAACCGGGGAATAAATTAGCTGCTGTTGCTGAAGCTATTGAGCCTTATGTTAAATCTGAGGGGTTTTCGGTAGTTCGACAGTATACAGGACATGGAATCGGAAGGAAATTTCATGAAATTTTCACAGTGTATCATCATGTTGATCCGGATGAAGAGCCGATTATTCTGGAACCTGGCATGACTTTTACTGTAGAACCGATGGTTAATATGGGTGGATATCAGGTAGTAACAGACAGAAAAGATGGCTGGACTGTACGTACAAAAGATGGTTCCATGTCTGCACAGTTTGAGCATACTGTTCTGGTTACAGAGGAAGGCAGGGAAGTTTTAACAAGAACTCCATCGCAAATTGCTCAAAATATACGGCTGGAGTTCTCAGGAAAGAAATTTAAATAATTGAGGTATGATAGAAAACAGAAAACAAAAAGAAAATGTAGTGCTGGCGGGCCTGTTAACATCAGATTTGGACCCGAAACTGTTTGAAGAAGATATACAGGAGATGCAGATGCTGTGTGAGACGGCTGATGCAAATGTTGTTGCATGTATTTGCCAGAAACGGGATACTCCTGTTATATCGACCTATCTTGGATACGGAAAACTTCATGAAATACGTAATGTCATGAAGCAATTGAATGCGGCAACACTTGTTATTGATGCACAGCTTTCACCCGGACAGATTCGCAATATAGAAAAAATAGTCAGCGGTAAGGTTATTGACAGGGGACAGTTAATACTGGATATTTTTGCAATGCATGCCCGTACCAATGAAGCTCGTATTCAGGTTGAGCTTGCTCAAATGAGGACCCTTTATCCGCGGCTTACTCATGCATGGACTCATTTCTCTCAACAGGTTGGAGGTATCGGTACACGCGGACCGGGTGAAAAACAGTTGGAAATTGATCGGAGGCTGGTGCAGAAAAAAATCTCCGATTTAAAACATAAACTTCATAAAATCGAAAAAGGGCGTATCGTTCAGAGCAAGGGAAGGAATCGGGTTTTCAGGGCATCTCTTGTTGGTTACACAAATGTCGGGAAATCATCATTGCTTAACGCCCTTAGCGGTAGTGAACTACTGGTGGAAAACAAGCTGTTTGCAACTCTGGATACAGCTACACGTAAAACTTATATTCCAGGTGCGGGCAGTATAGTTATTTCTGATACAGTTGGGTTCCTTAGAAAGCTTCCACATCATCTTGTGGCTTCATTCAGAAGTACGCTTGGGGTAGTTTCGGATGCTCATCTGCTGATTGTTGTAATGGATGCATCAAGTGCGTGGATTGAACAGCAGATGTCTACTGTTAAAAGCGTTTTGAAAGATCTGGGTGCTGAAGATGTTCAAAAATTACTCGTTTTCAATAAAATTGATCTGGTAAAAGATCCTTTTGTCCGGAAACGTCTGACTATCGCTTATCCGGAAGGTATTTTTATTTCAGCGAAAAACAAAGAGGACATAGCAGTTCTGCGTGAGCATATAGCCCATGCGGTAATAAATTTTGAAAAAGAGAAGCAGATTGCAGATATTATTGTACGTAAAACCCGCAGCCTTGTACATGAAGATAGATAATCTGTTTATGAAAACTGGCTGCTAAACCGATTTTTATGAAAACTGCATCATTTCTTAAACCGCAACATCTGGTTCCGATACGTAATCTTAACCTTCGTGCAAAACTTATTGTTGAAGGCATGATTGCAGGATTACATAAAAGTCCGTTTCATGGTTTTTCTTCAGAGTTTCTGGAATATCGTCATTATCTGCCTGGAGAAGCTGCATCAAAAATTGATTGGCGCAAATTTGCAAAAACTGATCGTACAATGGTGAAGCTTTTTGAAGATGAAACCAATCTGTTTGCGCATATCCTGATAGATAAAAGTGCATCAATGGGTTTCGCCTCTGAAAACCGAATGTCAAAATTTGAATATGCGTGTACTCTTGGAGCATCTTGTGCCTGGATTCTTATCAGACAACGTGATGCAGTAGGGGTCGCATCGTTTGATGAAGATATCTCACTTTACCTGCCCCCTAAATCGACAAATACCCAGCTTAAAAATATTATCGGTTCCCTGGACAATTTAAAACCCGCAGCACCTACAAATTTTGGTAAAGCACTTGACATGATGGCGCGGGGGGTGAGAAAACGGGGACTGTGCATAGTTATATCCGATCTTTTCGATGATCCTCAGAATATTATCCACGGACTTCGCCATCTCCGTTTTAAAAAACAGGATATTATTGTAATCTGGCTTCTCGATCCATTTGAACAGCAGATTGATAAAAGTGTAACATATCATTTTCACGATCTTGAAACCGGAAAAACTGTTGCCCTGGATGGTAAAACAGCATCCAGTTTCTACTTGAATGGATTAAACGAACACCGCAATGCCGTTAAAAGAGCCTGCAGAGAGTTACAAATCGATCTGGAATCAGTTTCTACAGATGAACCGTTTCAAAAAGCCCTGCTTAGAATACTCAAAAAGCGGAGCAGATTGTTTTGAACGAGATCTCTTTTTTCAGACCCGAGTTTTTTTGGGCACTGTCGTTTATCGGAATCATTATTCTTCTTCATTTTCTCAGGCGTCCAAAAACAGTCAGACTGGATTTTTCATCACTGAGATTTTTTCACAATGATGCAGTCCGGTCAAACAGAACGCGAAAGATCAGAAAAATACTTCAACTGTTAACACGCATATTAATCGTGGCACTTCTTATATCACTGTTTGCTGCTCCATACAAAAACAATGATCCATCAGGCAACCTGCATAACCCCCAATGTAATGTTTACTGCTGGGTAGATCCAACCATGAGCATGGAGTATCTTCAGAATCAGACAAGTCTCGGGCAAAAAGCTCATGATTTACTGGATTCCCTGAGCAGGTATCTGCCGGCTTCTTCCAGATTGTTTCTGTATGATTATAATGACAAGAAATTTGATCTGAAAGGAAATGAATCTGAACAATTTAAAGGCAGTTACAAGCCACTTGATATGGACAACCTTTTCGAAACTGTTCTCTCAGATATTGACTTTTCTTCAGAACAATCTTTACTTCTATTATTCAGTGATTTTCAGGAACCTGTTACCGATAAAACTGACAGTTTACTTAAGATTTTACCTGGTCAGCTTACTGTTATCTGTGTACCATTAACACCTCAACATCCCTGGAACTATTCAATGAAAGATGTGATCCTTGCAAATGAAGAAAGTGTGCAGGGTACTGTGTGTGCAAATGGCCGGGATCTGGTAAAAGGCAGACTTTTTTGTGAAACAGGTAATATGCGTACAGAAACTGCACTTATTGATATCAAGAATAACGGGTGTGTAAATACTCGATTGCGAATTTCCGGTAAAGGTAATCTTCAGGGGGGGAAAGTAGTTCTTGATATTGACGATCCGCTTCAGTTTGATAACATATCCTTTTTTGCACCACAAAGGGAGCAAAATCATCGTGTGTTAATTGTCGGAAACAGGCAGAAAAACAGTGTGATTGCTTCAGCTTTAAACGTATCGGATAAAAGGTGGAATCCTGTAATACTGAAAGATGGACTGGATGTGACATATACTGATCTCGATTCAGCAGATATCATTATTGTCAACAATGTATCCGGGATTTCAAAACAGATGGATGCATTCATGGCTGCTTATTCAGGTAAGGAAAAAACATTGATTTGTGCATTGGATAACAGTGATACAACAGTGCAGGCAAGTGAATCCGGTAGTTTTACACTTTTGAATAAAGTGCTCAAAGATGTTTCTTCAGGAAAATCTGTAAGTCTGCAGACTCCACTGACACTTGTTTTACCTGATACAATTTCTGATTTGTGGAAAGGTTTTCCCAGAATGCGATTAGAAGAAGTGGCTGTTTATGGTTATTATGACAGGATTCCGGGCGAAACTCTCCTGCACCTTGGCAATGGCAGCGGTTTTATGTCTCAGATAAATGACCAGTTTTCAAGAAACTGGATCATTCTGGCTACTCCAATAGGAATTACTGAAAAAAACAATTTGTGTGAAACCGGTTTTTTTGTTCCTTTTGTTGACAGGGTATGCCGTTATGGTATTGCAATGTCATCAAGAAGTGATAACAGTATCCTCACCGGGGTGCCATACAGAAATCCTTTTTACAATTCAGAAATATCTGCTTCTGTTTTAGATTCTGATAACAGGCTTATTAACATGTTGCAGAATCAGTCATCAGTGATTTTTGATCAGCCTGGAATTTATAAAATCGTACCGGAGGGGAAAAAACCGTACTATTTAACTGTTACGATTGATCCTGACGAGAGCATGCTTTCATACAGATTACCCGATACACTAAAGAACAGTGTCAACATGCCACCCGACAAGCTTCTGTCTGCACTTAATTCCCGGCAGAGTGGTTTTTTCTGGTTTTTACCCTGGATAATCCTTTTTTGTCTTATTGCTCTTGAAATTTTACTTTGGGAAAGAAAAAGAGCATAAGTAAAATTTTATTTTGAGAGTATCGTTATTCTTTTCACAAGAAACATGTGAAAATTTTTAAAAACAACTGTTATTCAATTGATTCGAGAAGAGCATATGTGCAGATACCGATAGTTATGAAGACAGGTTTTTAAACATTATTCCATAAATGGTTTTTTAAAAATATCCTGAGGTGAACGTGGCGATACTCGTATTGATTTACATCTTTCTGCAATGACTTCACCTGCAGGAGCGTGTCTTCTTTTTCTCACAAATCTGGCTTCAGTGTAATTTACTTCAGCAAAGGAAGCATGTTTGGCTTTTGAAAACCAGACAGCTATTTGTGCCGCAGTTTTAAGAATATTTTCGGGAACTGCGGGTCTGCCCTTTGGTCTTCGTATCAATACATGAGATCCTGGGTGAGCGGCAACATGAAGCCATATATCGGATGGTGCTGCAAAACGAACAGAAAGCTGATCATTTTGCGAATCCGATTTTCCTACATATATATCCCACCCGTTAGTGTAAAAGTGACGGAATGGGGGAGTAGTGCTATTTGCTCTGCCTTTTTTATCTGATAAGTGAGATTTGTTATCCGGAATCAAAGCCCTCAGTTCTGTTTCCATCTCCATGAGCTTGTTTTTGTCAATTTCATCCTTGTTTGTTTTCTCCAGCTTTTGATAAAAACCGTTGAGTCTGGTTAAATAGTCATTGGTTGCAGCTACTTTTTTTCTGTTAATCTCTTCACTTCTGGCGCCTTTTTTTGCTTTTTTGTAATAAAGTCTGGCATTTGCTGGTGCATCAAACCTGGGATTAACCGAAACAGTTTCTTCTTCACGGGTGTGTATATTGATAATTTTAATCTGAGAAAGTCCGCGTGTATTAATCTCGTTTGATGCGAGCAGAGAATCGGCTACCTGTTTGTACCATGAATGTTTTTGTGCTTCAATGAGTTCCTGTTCCTGCTTTTGAAGCTTCTTTGAAACTTTGTTTATGGAATTATTAATTTGAGAATAAAAGCGATCTATCAGTTCATCCATTTTCTTTACATGCTCCATATTTAAAGCCAAATACCTTGACACTGCATTCTTTTGATGTTAAAATGAAAATAGTGTTTCAGGCTCATGGACAGATTAATGCTGCAGAATCAGTTCTAAACGGTTCTGCCCGGAGGAACAATGGTAAATACTTTAACAGTAAAATGCCCCCATTGTAATCAGATTTCCGAAATATTTCTAAGCACCAATGCCTATGTAATTATACTTAACTGTCCCAATTGCATTGCACCAATAATGTACTTTGAACGAAAAATTTATCTTCTTTCCGATGATCAACTAGAGGCACTAAAAGATAATGCCAATAATTCTTCAATTATGAAAACTCTCGAAAGAATTGCTCATCAAGACCGGTTTGCAGAAAAAATATCCACCCAAAAGGGTCGTTTTAATCAAAATGCTGCTTCAAACCACTTAATTCCTGTGTTTTCCGGACAAAAACGGGAAAAATATATCAGTGATGATGATATTACAAATCTCAAGATTGAACTTGCATTGAACACAGATTCTCAAAAATTTATTGATTCTGTTTAAGTCCTCTATTTCCCCCTTTTATATTATGTGCACCGTACTATTTTAATATATGGTGTACATTTTTTTATGAAGGAGAAAAATGGAACTTAAATACGAACAATACCAATTCAGCCCGATTCTGGGATGGTCAATATCGCGATACGAAACTTTTGATAAATGTAAAAGACAGTATTTCTATTCATATTATTCTAAATATGTTCCAGATATTCCCGGTTACAAAATTTCCAAACTAAAAGAGCTAACATCTGTTCCTCTGGAAACTGGAAATGTCGTGCATGATGTACTCGAGGCATTTTTGAGAAGACTTCAGAAAAGTGATACAGATATAGATGAAAAACGGTTTTTTGAATATTCAAGAAAACTTGCCCAAAGATATTTCTCCGAGAAAACTTTTATTGAACAGTATTATGATAACAAAACAGTAGAAATAGAAGCTGCGTACGAAAAAATTGAAACATGTCTGAGAAATTTCATTCAGAGTCCATGTTATAACTGGATCTTTATGGCAGCTATAAGAGAGAGAAAAAACTGGATGATAGAACCTCCAGGATTCGGTGAAACTCGTCTGAATGGAATGAAAGCATATTGCAAAATGGATTTTTTACTTCCGGTTGATGGTGATATTCATATTCTGGACTGGAAAACGGGGCATAGGGATGAGGTAAAACATAAAAGCCAGCTTATGGGGTATGCTGCTGCAACCAACAGTAATTTTGGTATAGAATGGAACAGAATATGCCCCAAAATAGTATATCTGTATCCGGAATTCGGGGAACTTGAAATACAATTCGATTCGGACCAGCTTCAGCAGTTCTTTAACACTATAAAAGACCAGACAGAATCCATGTATTCGTTTTGCAGTAATGTGGAAGAGAACAGACCGTTGCCAATAGAAAAATTCGAGAAAAATCCTTCACCATCCCTTTGTCGCCAGTGTCGCTTTCAGGAACTCTGTTTCCCACAAAGAGAAAACAGAATGGAACATGGGAATATGGATTTTGATTATGGTTCTGCAAGACAGGAATTGATTTTTTGATTTGTATCTAACTTAACAAGAAAAAACCGGGAGCGTATCACAAAAAAAAGAAGGAAACGAAATTAGTTAATCTCCGTTCCCTTCTTTTTTGATAACGTCGGATAACAACCGGCTTTATTCAGATTTTGCTGTTTCTGCTATTTCTTCCTGAGATTCGTTTTCCTGGTCATCAATTTGCCGCCCCTGACGAATAGCTTCAGCCTGTAATTCTTCAACACTGTTCATAGGTTCGTCTAAATGTAGCAGCATAAACTCAGCATCATCAGAAAGCTCACAGCCGGGTGTGTTTTTAAGTATCCATTTATAATTAATTTCAGCCTGTTGTGGCATATTCATATATTCATCATAAATAAAACCAATCATGAAAAAGGTATTACATCTTTTTTCTTTATCATGATCAGTTATCAGATAATTACGATAATTCCTTATAGCCTGAAGATACTGTTGTTTTTCGGTTTGTAATTTTGCCAGTTCGATAAGTGCATTTTTGCCTTCAGGTGTGAATGCAAAATCTTCTGCAAGGATTCTGTAATTTTTTTCTGCATCTTTAATATTTGAAGTATCACGAAGAGAATCAGCCTGTTTCAAAAGAGCAGCCGGATTCTGATCCAGATTGTCCTTATGGTCATTTTGAAGGAATTCTATATTGGCATCTTTTCTCATATCGTATATAATACTGTCTATTCTCCTGGAATAATACGACTCTGTAATCGTCTTGATTTTGGAATGCAGATAAAAACTGTCCAGATCCATTGAAGGGTTCCCTGTTTCATCATAAACTGCATACTCAACAATGCTGGTGTCGAATTCAACAGGTGTGTTTTTTACTTGTGGAATAATTTCTTCTTTGAGATATTTGTAAACAAGTGCAATTTTCCACGCCCAGTCCATACGATTTTTCATTTCATCTGAAGATGTAAATCCACTTTCTGATGCAGCTTCGGAGATAAGTTTCCATTTAAGGAGCCACTCAACCAAGTCTTTTTTACCATTTTCAGTTTCATACATTGATTTACGTTTTTCCGGTATCCAGGACAGAATCAGGTCTACATCCTGCTGCTGTACTATTTTTTCTTTACCTAAAACTTCTGAAATTGAATCCTGGTAAGGGCGACCATATTTTTCTTTGTAGAACTGTCTCATGAAAAAATCGGGAATGTTTGCGTTGGCATAACGAAGCCACTGTCTGGCGATATCTGAACTATCGGCGGTAGAATCAAATCTTGAAACAAAGGAGGAGTCTGGTAAATATTTTTGAAAAAACAGTGTTTCTACTATCAAGCCTTTTACTTCGGACAGGCTTTTGTAAGCAGTAGCTTCAGTTGATACTAAAGAATCTGTAGAATCTTTAGTTGAAGAATCTGCTTTGGTCTCTACTTTGAATGATTCCTTATTTGCTTCATAATAGTTTTTTATCTCATCTTCAGAAATATTGAGATTGGTTGAGAGAAATTCCATCATGAAAAACTGAGCAGGATAATATTTTTGCTGCCATTTCCAGTCAAGGCTGTTTTTAATTTCGTTTTTTGAATAAAAGCGGCTTGCTTTCTTATAAATGACCTCAGTTTCGACCATCTGTGATATTAATGATCTTTTTCCCGGAAAGTATTCGGGACTTTGAGAGGGATAGATGCCAGAAACTTTTCTGAAAGTTTCCAGTTGTTCTTTTGAATAACTGGTTTTGCCTATACGCACAAGAGCGTCAGGATCGGTATCTTTTGTGCAGAAAATAAAAAATGATAGAAAAGGAATAAGTAAAAGAGTTAAGTGTTTCATGGATTACCTCATAACAGAATGGTTTTGAACTCGGTTGTTTTCAGTCCAGAGCTTTAATAGCTTCTTCAAGCTCATCATAAATTTCCAGTAATGATGTTGCTCCTATAATTTCAATAATTTCATAAACATTTTCATTTATATTTGCAATTTTAAAGCTGCCGTTTTTTTCTTTTGCTGTTTTACTGAAATGAAGCAGAGTTCCAAGTCCTGTACTGTTAACATATCTCAGTTTTTTAAAATCAGCAATTATATTAACATAACCTTCATTCAGAAGATTACAGATTTTTTCTGATACTGTTTCTACATTTGTAGCATCAAGGTCACCTACGAATTGAACAAGTTTAACATTGTGCTTACCTTTAATATCTTCGTAGATCAGTTCAATTTGAGACTCCATATTTTATTCCTCTCTTACCTTTTTTATATGCACGCTTGTTCCTGTCCCTGAGCAATCAACCGATAATTCATCAGTGAGCATCTTTATTAATGCCAATCCTCTTCCTCTTCTTTCATCGAGTTTTATGTCATTGTTATTTTTAGGTTTGAGAAGAGCTTTCAAAGATGCCATTTTTTCGGGATCACTTGTATTAGTAACATCAAGTTCGACTTTTTCAGGGTCAATTTCCATATTAAGTTTAATAGATAATTCGCTTCCACTCATTCCGTGTTCAACTGCATTATTGCAGATCTCATCAACTATAGTTTCCAGACGAAAAGAATCACGGTTTCCATAACCTTTTTGTTTGGCAATACGGCTGATCAACTGGCGTACAGGAGGAACGATCTTCAGATGTGATGGAAAACTTACATGTATCTTTTCTGCATGACGTTCAATTTCCCATCTGTAGGCATTCAATGCGGATCGGGGATCGCTGAAAATTCTGAAAATTTTTGTAAGTCCTATGAGATTAAGTTTTGTCCTTATAGAAAAATCAATACCTGCTATAACGAGGTCACCGCCTTTTTCTATCATTTGTTTACGATATCCCATTAACTCGCCAATAACCGATGATGATATCATCTGAACCGATTTCACATTAACAATTACATAATTGATATTGCTGTTTATCTGGCTGAACGTATCATTAATCATTCCGATTTTATCCGAATCCATTTCACCGGAAAACTGAAAAATGATCGCGTGAGGTTTATCAGGAATTTGTATGATATTTACTTCCATTGTTTTCTCCTGTGCGAATGTTACTTTTGCTCAATATCTTCCCGTTTCCGGACGATATGAACTGATGTAAGATTCTTTTCATCAATTACAACATCAACATTCTCAGAAAGCATCCGTACAATCTCAAGACCTAATCCATGCTGAATGTCTTTTTCGGGATCAATTGGCTGTTTTATTACAGACATAAGTTGATCAAGATTTTCTTTTGTACTTCCCTGATCATTGATTGTAAACTCAATCCGGTCTTCAAAGATTTCACAGATAAGCTCAATTTCAGCATTACTTGTCCTGCAACCGTAATTAACTGCATTATTACAAATTTCGTCAACAATAATTTCAGAACGATATGCAAATTTCGGACTGAAGTTTGATACCTGTAAAAGCTCAGAAACGAACTTACGGATAGGAGGTATGTACTCCAGGTCTCCGGGAAACCGGACAGATACCTTGTAAGGAAAAATTATATCCATTAGTTTAATACAAACCTTTCTTTATTCTTCACCATGAAGAATATAAGCTTCTTCTTCCGAACTGATAATGCCTTTTTTTAGTACAACTTCAACCAATCTGGAGGTTATCGAGAGCAGTGTAGTAAAATTGGGGGCTTCATGTAATCCTTTAATCTGGGTATGAGCCTGAGCATCTTTTTCCGAACTGCCTCTTAAAGTATCAAGAATGCATTCCATAACAAACATAATCTCACCATAGGTCAGATTACCTTGCCTGTAGTTCGAAAAATCCTGAATAGCAGCTAAGATAAGATCATGAAGTTTATTGAACTCAGCAGGATCATCAAACACATTCTTATAAGATCCAATGTCAGCCATTGCTTTCCTCCTCTATTCCCGCATACAAATATTGCGGTATATAAAATAGAATACGAATATACATAATATTCACACTAATACGAAAGTTTAGACAGGTTATAAATAATCAATTAACGAATATTTTTGACCAGGTATTATTCTATAAATTCTTCTTTAGTTGCGTTTACCCCCTTTTTATCATCAAATGGCAGATCCGTCCCTTCTTTAATTAATTCATCAGTGTTGGTATCGGTGTTGTCGTAATCTTGTGTATCGCTGAAAGCTGTTGCATTACGAATTAATTCATCATCTTCCGGACTCACTTTTCGGGCTGCAGAAATGATTAATTTGCCACATTCATGAACAGCTTTTTGTTCCAGATCATTAAGGATTTCAGATCTTTCTATGGCAGTAATATGAACAGCTTTTGATACAGGATGAAACATGACAAACCCTGCGGATCTTTCCGAAATAACTTCAATATCTCCTGAGTGGATAAATTCCTGATGTTGTGGATAATAAATATTCAGATCAATAATTATTTTACCTGTCAGTTTGCTCCAAACAAGGTATTTACGTTCCGGGTTTACACTATATTTTTTTATGGTTACCCATACTAACAAAGCTGAATCCGGAATAAACCTGTTAAGGGAATTGAGTTTTTCGGTTGAAGGATGCGAAGAAGCAGAAAAATCTATTAATCTTCGATAACGTTGGCTCAGTATATTGTCTTCAAGGCGTAATTGAGGAATTGATAATAAATGACTGCGCAACTGATTTTCAAAGTTTACGGTTGTTGATGGAGCCCCGGTTCCATTAATACCAATGAGAATGATTTTATTGTAAGCGTGAGTTTCAATTAAACAGAATGCAATCACAAAAAACAGCAGAAAGTATCGTGTCATCTATTTCTGAATCTCCCTTTTTAACTCCAGTTCTGCCTGGTATATCCAGCATAATACTTCCGCTACTGCAGTATAGAGTTCAGGTGGAATCTCGCGGTCTATATCAATCTGGGATAATAACTCCAGAAGATCATCGTCTTTGTGTACTGGAATACCATTTGCCTCTGCAATCTCCCTGATTCGTTGTGCAGTAATCCCGCTCCCTTTTGCCGTTATGCGGGGAGCATTGTCCTTTTCCTCATTATAAGATATTGCAACAGCCTTATCCCGTTTTTTTTCAGTTTTCATATTTTCAGATCCACATCTCCTCCCGACGAAACATCCGATTGAAAAACCGATTCCTGGCTTTTTTTCTGCGAAGTAGTGTGATATAGTACTGATGTAAACCCGATATTGAGAAGAATATCCTGAAACTTATCCCGGTTTTGATCAAACCACTCTTTTACCCTTTTATGCTCAAACTCCATCTCCAGTTTCAGTGTTTTCTTTGTAGTATAATCCATCTTTACCGAGACCGCTCCGGTGCTGCCTGGGGATACATTGAGAAAAACCGAATACTGCTGTTTTGGTTTTTGTTGTTTTTTGTGTATCTTTTTCTTTACAAAACGAATGTTTACTTCGGTCCATTCACCCGAAATTTTCATGGGAAGAGCCAGTATTTGCTGATCTCCTTCAGGTGTATGTGTGTTTCTGGCAAGGAGCTGAAGTGATTCAAGTCGCGATAGAACCGATTCTGCCGAATCACGCAGCAACAAAGAGTACGGCAAGGAATCATTTCGAATTTGCGATTTCAATGAATCACCAGATTGGGCATGTTTTTGAATATCGGATAAAGAGACCAGATCCTTAATAATTAAATTGAGCTCTTTTTGCAGTTCTTCAGATCTGTTTATCTTCCCGATTATCTCTCCATGATAATTATCAGAAACAGAAAAAGAACCGTTTTTTAACTCCGAAGAAAGCAGTCGCAGAATCTCCAGAACACTGCTGTTACATTTGATTAATGCATCTTTTAATAATGATAAACTGGAGTTCAAACCTGGCAGGGGATCTTTTTCGGGAGAGCTGTGATCATTTATCAGATTCAAAAATTCCAAAAAAATCTCTGCTGTTTTATTGCTCAGAGACTCAACCGATTTCGCTGAAAACTGATCGTAGTTTTGTCCTGAAAAATCATGGCTGGAATCAGCCTGCTTATTAACTGTTTTAAGAGCCAACTCAATTGAATCTGTGATAACAGTATTATACTTGTTAAAAGATGAATTCAATCTGTTGTATAGTTCTGAAGAATCACCATAGCCAAAGGGTAAACTGTTTTTTGTAATTAAAGAAAGAAGAACCTTTTTGAGACTGGTTGTGTCAGAATAATCAAGGCTCTTTTGGTTTGTGGAGTCCAGTATTCCAGATTCGTAGTTGTATCCAAGTTTCTCAGCTACATATGATACCGCTTTTGATTTATCGGTGCTTTCTTTTAACATGTCATGTGTAATACCGGGAATTTCATGTCCAATACCAGGTATAACCGGCTCATTCAATTTTTCAATTAAAGCTGCAATTGACGAAGAGGAAGAGAACGGACATCTGCTGGCAACTGTTTCTGTCCTGGTATCGAAATCTAGTACTGTGCGGAACCATTGTGTCAGTGTTTCAATTTGTGCAGCCCGTGATCCAGCGCGTGTTAATGGAAATGTTATGCTGCCGGAAGACATGAAAAAATCATCCAGTTTTTCAAGAGCAGAAATCTGAACATGTCCTCTTTCGCTTAAAATTTTTTCGTAAACCTGCGGTGGGATCGTTTTCATCGCGGGACTGGAGAAGAGACTATTTAAAGAGATTAGCTCCGTGATCAGGTCTTGTGGACGCAATGCAATTGCAATCGTGTTATTGTCCTGTGAATTAATTACCCTGAAAAAAAGAAAATTGTCACGGTTTTCCGGGAAATTGATTTGAAACTCAGAAAATATATCAGAAAGGTTATCCGTTTTGAAAACAGAAAAACTGTAAATACCTTCCGGAATGTTTTTTTCAATTAAACCAATAAACCTGTAATCCTTGATTTCGGTGGAATGGATCAGTTTGTCACAGTTGTTTTTAATTCTTTGAAGAAGCTCTGTTAATCTGGTTCTATCTGATTCTGTAATCGTTCCTCCCTTTAGCTCTTCAAGAAGGTTACGAATGGTTTTCAAAGTTTCTGGATCAATCTTTTCGATTTTGCTTTTAAAGCTGTTTAGAACCGATTCTATTTCGTTGATAATGGCAAGATCCGGTTTGTTGCTGTGTTGGAGCTGATCGATTATGGAACCTATGATAACTTTTACATTATTAATTTCATCCGATTTTTCCAGAGAAAATGAATCGTTGTATCGGGGTGAATCGCAGTTTAACTGGTGGTTTTTCTTTTCAATAATCAGATGATTATTCTTTATCTGATAGCGAATGTTTTCTCCCTCATGCAGTGAATTGTTGGTTGTTTTAATTGTTACCCTGTCAGATCCTATTCTGATCAAATAGGTGTCTGGTCCCCTTTTTTTTTCAACAACCGCATATCCTGAATGTTTTAATTGTTGAATTCTCTGGTTACTGTGAGAAATCAGTATCTGAGTATCTTCAAACATTAATAACCCTTTCAGGACAAATCAAAAACCGGATATTTTTATCAGATTCAAACTGAACATACCAGGATTACAGTTCTTCTGTTTAAGTGTATCGAACAAATTAAGCTTTATAAACTGTACAGTTTTCACGCGTTAAAAAAAACAGATTTCACCTGATCCTGCCTTTATGATCCAGATTAAATATCGGAATTAATTAAAACGATCTGAATACTAAAAAGGGTATACAGGTTTTAATTGAAAGTATAATTTTATTATGCATAGGAATTCAGAGATAAACAAGCTTGTTAGCAGAATAAGCTACTGTTTTTTTGCTACTTTAAGTACTAGGGAAACATAATCGGAGCTGAGCTGGAATTTTCGTGAAATATCGGGTATGTCCATACCATCGTGAAATGCCTGAAGAACAAGTTTTTCGATTTCAGGAGAATTCATCGAAGGTTTTTCCCACTTTTTTGTTACGAGACTGGAATTTATCTCTTGTGATGATAAAGAATCATCTGGAATTTTAAATGGTTTAGTGGGCAATTCAGAGTTAAAATCCAAAGTTTTTGGGGCTGTTGCACTTGTTTTTTTGGGGGGTTTTTTTTTCTTTGGTTTATTTCTGATTGTTTTCACTATTCCGGAAATTAAAATAATTCCGGAAAAAACAGCCATAATACCTGTAACGATTATAATCCAGTCGAAGGAATTCTGTGGAATAATTGGTGAAGAGAATGGGGGGTTCTTATTTAGATCCGGAGATTCAGTTACTTTTTTTTCAATTTTTTGGCGGATCTGTTGCAGTGAATCGCGAAGCTGAGCTGAAAACTTTTCCTGTTCACTTATAGATTGACCTTTTCTTTTAAATATTTGCTTTTCAAGATTAACAGAATCGATTTTTTCATTGAGGAAATCTATCCGGGATACTAAACTTTCAATAGAGGCCCTGTTCTGAGCAAAGGACATATAAAAAAAAATCAGAATTCCCGAAAAAAAGACCGGAATGCAATGAAAAACGTTTTTAATTTTATCCATAAACCCGAGCATAATTAAATTAAAAAATTAAGATATATCCTGAACGCCGATTAACGCAATTATATAAGAGAAAATCATTTCATTTATCGATTTTAAGACGTATGAGCAAAATTTTTAAATAAAAGAAACTTGATGTTACCATTTGTTGCCAATATATTAAATAGATTGTATATTTTTTTTCTCGTACCTCATATTTAAGAGTTTAAATTATGCCGAAGTTTGTAATTTTTTATAATGGTGAGCCTCTGAAGACATACGAGATTGATGAACCGGTGGTAACAATCGGGCGTCTTCCCGAAAACTCGATTACCATTGCCAACATGGGAGTTTCTCGCCGTCATGTGAAAATTGAAGAGGATACAGACAGAAGATATATGCTCTCAGATCTGAATTCTCTTAATGGAACTTATGTTAACGGGAAAAGAATCAAGAAAATTAACCTCAGCAGTGGGGATAAAATATCTATTGGCAAATATACGATTTTGTATGAAGAAACAGAGAAAATGGAAATGGAACCTGAATCCGGTTCATACTTTTCGATGCCTTCCAATACTGTTAACCAGTTAAACCCTTATTACGACAGAGTTACAGAACCGCGAATGGCGATACCTATGAATGATATTGCAGTTGATGTGAATCTGGGTGATGCTGAAGAAAATGGGGTAAAAGATAACAACGCCGTTCTTATTGAAACTAATAAACATGTTGTTCATAAACTGGATAAGCCCTATATGACAATTGGAAGCGGAGAAGGTGATGATATTTTTATTTCCGGTTTTATGATTGGAGAAGGCCAGGTTTCAATAGAAAAACGGGAGGATGGTTTGTATATCGGTACAAATAAATTAATGAGCAAAATTAAAGTTAATGGAAAAACTGTCCGGTCTCACCTCCTTCAACATAAAGACAGAATCGAAGTTGGATCAAGCACCTTCCGGTTTATGGAGAACGGGTAATTCATGAGGTTTGCCGTTATTTCTGATATACATGCCAATCTTGAGGCCCTTGAAGCGGTTCTGGAAGATATAGACGATCAAAATGTTGATGAAATTATTTGTCTGGGTGATGTCGTTGGGTATGGGGCAAATCCAAATGAGTGTCTGGAACTGGTTAAATCCAGGTGTTCAGTTATCCTTCTGGGGAATCATGATGCAGCAGCTATAGAAATGCTCTCAACTCAACATTTCAATATCCATGCGAAAATCGCTATCGAATGGACTTCTCAGAGCCTTAAAAAAGAAAACAAGGCATTTCTTTCTGAATTGCCTTTAAAATCCGAAAAGTCTTCGATGACTCTTGTACACGCGACTCCATATGAACCCAATATGTGGTATTATATTACATCACTGGAAGAAGCTGCATTTAATTTCCAGTTTTTCAACTCTCCTGTCTGTCTTGTAGGGCATACACATATTCCGATTATTATTGTTCTTGAAGAGAACAAAGAACTGTATGTACATCAGGACACCATTATCAGCCTCAACGATCTATCCGGGGCCCGCTTGCTTATTAATGTTGGAAGTGTTGGGCAGCCAAGAGACAGAAATGCAAAATCCTGCTATGGTATTTTCGATGAATATACAGGTACCTTTACATACCGACGGGTTGTGTATAATATTGACAAAACGCAGGCTAAAATGAAAAAGATAAAAATGCCCGATTTTCTGATAAATCGACTTGAAGATGGACGGTAGGTTATAGCATTATCCTTTTATAGTTTTTTGATCATCAGGGTCGCCGGGCGCACTGTTTGATTTTTTAAAAAGTGCCATTAGCTAAATACTGCATTTTACTGTAACCCCCCTTAGGCACTTATATATTTTTAATATTTACGGTTATCATGTTCGCCGAGCGCACACGACCCCCCCGCGACAGTTTATTTCAGCTCTGCAACTTCGGTTTGGGGGCGTGTGGTAACCTGTGTATAATTCCGTTTAGTGAAAATAGGGAAATAATCAGATAAAAAATCAATATTAAATCAACTCCCCATTATCCATTATCCCAATTCACCAAGAACCCGGACTGCTGCCGGTTCACTATAATTAAATTGGTACAAACAGAGGCTATAATAATCAAATCCCGACTTTGTCTGCAAAGTC